>NZ_JACARK010000674.1:0-10494 GCF_013386655.1 Pseudomonas sp. K5002
GAAAAAGCGCCCGCTGCTGGTGCTGGTGGTGGACGACTCGGTCACCGTGCGCAAAGTCACCAGCCGCCTGCTGGAGCGCAACGGCATGAACGTGCTCACCGCCAAGGACGGCATCGACGCCATGGCCGTGCTGGAAGAGCACACCCCGGACCTGATGCTGCTCGACATCGAAATGCCGCGCATGGACGGCTTCGAAGTGGCCATCCAGGTGCGCGACGACCCGCGGCTGATGCGCATGCCCATCATCATGATCACCTCCCGCACCGGGCAAAAACACCGTGATCGTGCAATGGCGATTGGCGTCAACGACTACCTCGGCAAGCCTTATCAAGAGTCGGTGCTGCTGGAAAGCATCGCTTACTGGAGCAAGTCCCGTGCTTGATCACCGCGCAACTCAACTCACCGGCTTGCTGCTGCCATTGGCCGACCGTCACCTGTTGTTGCCCAACGTCGCCGTGGCCGAGCTGATCGACTTCCAGCGCGGCGAACCGGCCAGTGATGCGCCGCCGTGGTATTTGCGGCAGGTTACCTGGCGGGATCGGCAGTTGCCGTTGATCAGCTTTGAGGCCGCGTGTGGCGAGTCGGGCGTGGTGGGAGAGCGGGCGCGGATTGTGGTGTTGAACACCCTCGGAGGACGGCCGACGTTGAAGTTTATTGCGTTGGTGATCCAGGGGATTCCGCGCTCGTACAAGCTCGATAGCCAGTTGAGTTATGTGGACGTGCCGTTGTGCCCGCTGGAGTTGGCGGCGGTGCAGGTGGGGGAGCATGTGGCCAGGGTGCCGGACTTGATGGGATTGGAGGCGTTGTTGGTCGAGGCCGGATTGGCCTGAGTGTAACCGTCAGTCAATCCGTGCAAACCGTTCGATTTTCGGTTGATCTCGATGCTCTGCCTGCCACAGGTCATAGGCACTTTGCATCGAAAGCCACAACCGAGCTTTGCTGATACCTGCCCGTTCAAGCCTTACCGCAAGATCCGGGCTGATTGGCGCGTGTCCGTGGAGGATTCTAGAGAATGTTTCTCTGGCGAAGCCAAGGCGCCGTGCCATTTCAGTAATGGTGATGCCCAAGGCCGGGATCACGTCCTCAAGCAGGATTTCGCCAGGGTGGGGAGGGTTATGCATACCCATTCGGTTGTGTCCTGCGGCTATCTGATTTAGCCATGAAGGCTAAAGAGACGGGTTCCGAGCAACAACCCGAAAAGTTCGTAGGAGCAATCAGCTCGTGCTCTACGATCGGATTTTTCCTGCAACCTCTCGCGCTGTGCATGAACTTGTTGTGCCCTGTGATCGCGCCTAGTCTTCGTCCGTCATCGCAAAAAACGGTGACACGGACGTGCAAGTCCGACGAAACTGTTTAGGCGTACAAACGCCCAGCCATTCAACGGGCGTTTTTTGTGCTCGCTGCTTTATGGCGGCTGCGCGCAGGAGGTCTTCGGACCTGCTGGGTGTCCTAAACAGGCCCGGTCTTGCACACCTGCGCACGGTCGCCACCCTTATTCGCGTGCAAGCGAACGGTGGCGCTCCTTACTCATCTGTTTAGGAGTTTCATCATGTTCAAACCTACCCCCAATCCGCCCCACAACGCTGAAATCGAACACCGCAAACTCCAGGCCGCCGCCGAGCGTGCCATGGATCATTACTTTCCGACTTCCGCTTCATCATCACTCTTTACCGTCACCCCCTCTCAATCCACCGAAGCCCTGCTGGCCAACGCTTCTGAAACCTTTGCCTCACTCAACGCGCTGACCTCCAACCTGGCCTTTGAATTGGAAGGTTCCCAGCGCGGCGTGGTGCTGGCCATTCAGCAGATGAGTGAGCTGGGGCAGTTACTGGTTGATCAGGCGTTGGAGCAGGTGAGCCCAGCGGCGATGTGACGAAGTGGGATCGGTCCCAAAAAGGGACTGATCGTTCCCATTTTGGGACTTCTGCGCACGTTCTCCCGAACAGCGCTGAGCAAATGTGGGAGCGGGCTTGCTCGCGAATGCGGTGTGTCAGTACCCGATTTATCAACTGACCCACCGCATTCGCGAGCAAGCCCGCTCCCACATTTGAACTGTGTTGAGCCCGAGCCTCAGCGTTTGCTAATGAACCATTACTCCAATCGTAACGGTTCACCGCCCAGCTTGATTGATGCCCCCCCAATACCCTCCTAAGGTACAGCCCACGACAGCAAATTCCGTGGAGCGACCATGACAACAACAACTTCCCCCGACTCGCGCTGGACGCGGCGGCGCGATGAGAAGCAGCGCCGCCTCGCATTGGTGCGATCCTTCGCCGATGGCGCCGTGCTCCCCAGCGAGCGCATTGTCGAAGCCCTGGAAGCCCTGATCCTCCCCGGCGACCGCGTGGTGCTGGAGGGCAACAACCAGAAGCAGGCCGATTTCCTCTCGCGCTCCCTGGCCAAGGCCGACCCCGCCAAGCTCCACGACCTGCACATGATCATGCCCAGCGTCGGCCGCTCCGAGCACCTGGACCTGTTTGAAAAGGGCATCGCCCGCAAGCTGGATTTCTCCTTCGCCGGCACCCAGTCCCTGCGCATCAGCCAATTGCTGGAAGACGGCCTGCTGGAAATTGGCGCGATTCATACCTACATCGAACTCTACGCGCGGCTGGTGGTGGACCTGATCCCCAACGTGGTCCTGTCGGCCGGCTTCATGGCCGACCGCGCCGGCAATATCTACACCGGCCCGAGCACCGAAGACACACCCGCGCTGATCGAGCCGGCCGCCTTCAGCGATGGCATCGTCATCGTCCAGGTCAACCAACTGGTGGATGACGTCACCGACCTGCCGCGCGTCGACATCCCCGCGAGCTGGGTCGATTTCGTGGTGGTCGCTGACAAGCCCTTCTACATCGAACCGCTGTTCACCCGCGACCCACGCCACATCAAGCCCGTGCATGTGTTGATGGCGATGATGGCGATCCGCGGCATCTACGAAAAACACAACGTTCAATCGCTGAACCACGGCATCGGCTTCAACACTGCCGCCATCGAATTGATCCTGCCGACCTACGGTGAATCCCTGGGCCTGAAGGGCAAGATCTGTCGCAACTGGACCCTCAACCCGCACCCAACCCTGATCCCGGCCATCGAAAGCGGCTGGGTCGAAAGCGTTCATTGCTTCGGCACCGAACTGGGCATGGAGAACTACATCGCCGCCCGGCCGGATGTGTTCTTCACGGGTCGCGACGGCTCGCTGCGTTCCAACCGGATGTTCTGCCAACTGGCCGGCCAATACGCGGTGGACCTGTTTATCGGCGCCACCTTACAGGTCGATGGGGACGGGCATTCCTCCACCGTCACCCGTGGCCGCCTCGCCGGCTTTGGCGGTGCGCCGAACATGGGCCATGACCCACGCGGTCGCCGCCACGGCACACCCGCCTGGCTCGACATGCGCCACGACGACGCCCCGGAAGCCTTGCTCGAACGCGGCAAAAAGCTCGTGGTGCAGATGGTCGAGACCTTCCAGGAGGGCGGCAAACCCACCTTTGTCGAAACCCTCGACGCGGTGGAAGTCGCCCGCAAAAGCGGCATGCCCCTGGCGCCGATCATGATCTACGGCGATGACGTCACGCACCTGCTCACCGAAGAAGGCATCGTCAAGCCGGACATGGGCCACAAAATCGCCGGCGGCGTGCGCTTTGCCATCGACCAGGCCGACCAGCCCGATGGCAAGCGCCCGGAAGACGTGCTGCAACTGGAAAAAATCATGACCGACAAGATCGGTCCGGAAGCGTCGCTGATCCACTCCGGCCGCAGCCGCCAGGACATGCTCGCCACCTACCGCCTGGCCAAACTGCGCTCCCAGGTGCTGGCCTACAGCGAGGCACTGAACGCCACCCGCCAACGTATCCTGAACATCGCCGACAAGAACATCGACACCCTGGTGCCCGCCTACACCAACGGCGTGCAGGCCATGCCCATCAGCTATGCGCACTACCTGCTGGCGTTCGAAGCCGCATTTGATCGCGACGGCCAACGCATCCGTGAACTCTACACCCGCCTCAACCTGAGCCCGATGGGCACCGCGGTACTGGCGAACTCCGCTTACCCGCTGAACCGCGAACGCCTGGCCGAGTTGCTGGGGTTCGACGGCGTGCGGGAAAACTCCCTGGATTCGAGCCAGGTGTCGACCTACGACATCCCGATCGAGGCGGCGAACCTCGCGGCGTCTTCGGCGATCCGCATCGGCGCGATGATTGGCGATATCCATACCCAGTACCATCAGATCCGCCCCTGGTTGCTGCTGGACGAAGAGTCCACCTACACCAGCAGTGCGATGCCGCAAAAACGCAACCCGGGGTTGTTGATGCGCACCCGGGAATCGGCCTCCGACGTGGTGGGCCTGGCGCAAACCGTGACCTTGCGCGCGCATAACGTCACCACCGGCATGACCGACTACAAGTTTGCGTTCGATTCATTGGGACTGTTCCAGTCCACCGATGACATGTTCAAAAGCATGGATGCCGTGCTGGATGCGCTGCAGATCAACCCGCAGCGAGCGCTGGATGAGCTGGAGTCCGAGTGGACCACTTCGATGGAGCTGGCTGACACCCTGGAGCGTCAGTTCAAGGTGCCGTTCCGCATTGGCCACAGCTTCGCCTCGTTGATCGTCACCGAGGCGCGCAGCAATGGCACCACGCCGAAGACCTTCGCGTATGCGGACGCGCAGAAGCTGTACACCCAGGCCGCGGACAAATACAAATGGACGCCGAATACGTTGCCGCTGGATGAGGCCGGTTTCCGGGCTGCGCTGTCGCCGACCACGATGGTCAAGACTCGCAAGGGTACGGGTGGGCCGCAGCCGGAAGAGGTCAAGCGGATGCTGGTGGAAGCGCGCAAGAATCTCGACGCGGACCAGAGTTGGTTGAAGGAGCGTCGTGAGAAGTTGAAAGGTGCTGAAGGCAACCTGGACAAGGCCTTCGACAAGTTGCTCAACGCCAAGGGCTGAAATGCGATCTGAATGTGGGAGCGGGCTTGCTCGCGAAGGCGGTGTATCAGTTAGCAGATTTATTGGCTGACCCACCGCATTCGCGAGCAAGCCCGCTCCCACATTTGACCGAGTTTGGGCTTGGAAAGTGTACTCGGCTCAGTGACTCAGTTCCCGCTTCAACACCTCATGGTCAATCGACTTCTGCCACCCGCATATCGCCAGGCACGCCACGCAATTGCCCAGCACATTGGTCAACGACCGACACTTCATCAGCCGCTCCACTCCCAACAACAAACCCACCCCTTCCAGTGGCACCAGTTGCAGGATGTTCAAGGTAGCAATCAGGGTAAACAGCGCCGAGCCCGCCACACTGGTAGACCCCAGCGAGGTAAACAGGCAGATCACCAGCACCGCCAGCAACTCGGGCACGGCAATCTCCACCCCGGCCAGATGCGCCAGAAACATGATGGCGGTGGTCAGGTAAATATTGGTACCGGCCAAGTTGAACGTATACCCGGTGGTCAACACCAGGCGCACTAATTGGCGATCACAGCCCAGCGCCTCAAGTTTGCTGACGCAACCTGGAAGTGCGGCCACTGAAGAGCCGGTGAACGTCACCAACAACAACTCTTCTTTCAAGTAAGCAATTAGCCGGCTCAATTTAACGCCGAGCAGGCGGGTAACCGTGGCGAACACTAGAATGACGAACACCGCGCAAACCAGGTAAATAACAACAATGAACTTCAAGAGCGGCAGCACCGAACTTAAACCGTACTTTCCCACCACAAATGCCATCGCCCCAAACGCCGCCAGCGGTGCGAACTTCAGGATAAACCGCAGCAACCAGAACAACCCGGCGACCGCCGCTTCCAGCCAACCGAGGCAGCGGTTTGCGACCTGGCCGCCACGCCCCAGCAGCAGGCCGCACAGCACCGCCACCAGCATCACCTGGAGAACCAGGCTTTGGGTGAAAACCTTGTAAAGGCTGGACGAAATCGAGGTCATCGACAGCTCGTGCAGCAGCGTTTCGGGCGCGGCAGGCGGTGTCAGATGATCAAAATCCAGGTTGGCCACTGCCGTGTGATCCAGGCTGAACAACCACCCCGTCGACATTCCCAACACCAATGCAGCAAGGGACATCAGCTGGAAATACACCACGATCCGCCCCACTACATGCCGATGGTGGGGCTCGCGCTTGATACCTGCGACACCGGTCGACACCAGCACAAACAACAGAAATGGCATCAGTAACCCGACCACTTTTATAAAGGCGTCACTGAGCAGCTTCATCTCGACTGCCACGCCCGGATAAAAAAGCCCCAACACCATGCCAAGAGCAATGGCAATCAAAATAGGCAAGGTGGCGTTATTCGAAAATCGGGTCGACATCAATGCTCCATGGTCTTTTTATTTATTGTTATTGTCGGATCAGGCCACTTTCGGCATATTGGTCGCCAAGGCGCATTCAGGCCACAAATAATAAAGTCTTGTCACGGGATATACCACCATGGAACTTCGCCATTTACGTTATTTCATCATGGTGGCCGAAGAGCGACATTTCACCCGCGCTGCCGCTCGCCTGAACATGCAGCAGCCGCCCCTCAGCCAACAGATACGTGCCCTCGAACAAGAGCTGGGATTCGACCTGTTCAAGCGCCACCCCAAGGGCGTCGACCTGACTGCCGGCGGGCTGGTGTTTCTCGATGAAGCGCGAGTGATCCTCGCCCGCGTCGAGCAAGGTTCCCTCAAGGCGGCTCGCGCTGCCCAGGGTATCGAAGGCACGTTGGTCATTGCCTTCACCAGTTCCGCCGCCGCCCACCCGCTGATCCCGCGAATCATCCGCGCCTACCGCGAGCAATACCCGGGCGTGGAGCTCTCGATCAACGAAGGCAGCGCCCGGGAAGTCACCGAAGACACCATCGAAAAACGCATCGACATCGGCATCCTCCGCGCACCGGTGGGCGACCACCAGAGCCTCACGTTCCACCGATTGCTCAACGAAGAAATGCTGCTGACCCTGCCCGTCGGGCATGCGCTGCTCAAGGGCGCCGAGCCAAAAATCACCATGGCCGACCTCAAGGACGAACGCTTCATCCTGGTCCGCCGCCCCGGCGCGCCGGGGATGTACGCCAACCTGATCAAGGCCTGCCAGAACGCCGGTTTCGAGCCGAAGATTGCCTTTGAAGTGGAGCGCATGCTGACCAACGTCAGCCTGGTGGCCGCAGGCGAAGGCATCTCGGTGGTGCCGGCGTCGATGCGCGACGTGCATCGCGAAAGCGTGGTGTACTGCCGGATCAGCGATGCACGGCCAAGGTTGCTGGCACCGATCACACTGGTGCGGCGCGCGTTCAATCCGTCGACGCCGTTGCAGAATTTCATTGGGCTGGCGCGGGAGTTGGCGGGGGTTTATCGCAAGGGTTGAAGGCCGATGGAACGTCAATCGACCACAAATAACTTTGCGCCAATGGCAGTGGAGGAACGATGCCCCTCCATGTCATTGCCCACCTGATAACTCATCCCGGCAGTCAGCGTGAACTGCCGGCCATCCTCCAGCTCGGTGTGCAGCTCACCTTCCAGGCACAGCAGGATATGCCCGCGCCAACACCAGTGATCAGCCAGGTAACCGGCGCTGTATTCGACCATGCGCACACGGGTTGAACCGAACTGGCAAGTGCGCCAATACGCACTGCCGGTTTCGCCGGGATGCATCACCGGCTCGAGGGTCGACCAGTCGGTGGTGCCAAAGGGGATTGCGGTCAGGTCCATGGTTTTCTCGGCATTGAATAGGTATGGATGAACCGTATCTATAAGGTGGATGCCGCGATAGAGACAGATCCGCTGCATTTGCGGGATACAGGGCGATGACTCTTGGTATCCTGCCAAACCTCTTCGCATGGAAGCCCGTCGATGAAGATCGATCCATCCTTTGTTGTGCATGAGACCGAGCACTGGCTGCTCAATCATCACCTGTCATCCGCACTGCCGGGCTACCTGATGCTGGGTGCCAAGGCGCCGGTTGACTCACTGGCCGAGATGCCCGATGCGGCGCTCGCGGAGCTGGGTGGGTTGCTGGCCAAAACCCAGCGGGTCATGGAGGCTCAGTTGAAGCCCAAGTGGCTTTACATCAGCCGGTTCGGGCATATGCCGGGCTTCCCGCTGCACTTTCATTTCATACCGGTGTATGGATGGGTTGAAGCGCTGTTCTGGCAGGATGAGCGCTATCGGGTGTTGCAGAATTTCGGGACGCAGCAGAAGGCTACCGACGGTGCGGAGCTGACGCTTTTTATCTGGCGGGAGTTTGGTGAGAGCCCTACGCCGCCGGTGGTTCAAGGAGCTTCGGTGAGCGAGGTGATCAGGTGTTTGCGTACGGAGTTCAATACCCAGGACGACACATGACCTGTGGCGAGGGAGCTTGCTCACGCTGGGCTGCGCAGCAGCCCCAAGAGGGTCAGCGAGTTCTTTCAGTCAGATTGCGCTGGCTTTATTGGGGTCGCTTCGCGACCCAGCGGGAGCAAGCTCCCTCGCCACAGCAAGCCCCCTCGCCACAAGGTTTTGGGTGGGTCAGCGAACATTGTAGAGGTGTTTGCGCATAGGAATACAGGCCAGCTGCAACCCCGACGGCGAATGATAGATGGCCTGCTCGGTCCCCACATACCCACACCGTCGATAAAAATCCGCCGCGTTCAACGTCGCGTCCAGGATCACTTCCTCGATCCCCAATTCCTGCGCCAACGCTTCCAGATACGCCAGTATCTGCTTGCCAATCCCGCGTCCGGTAAACCCGGGCAGCACAAACAGCGCACCGATTTCGTTGTTCGCCAGATCCAGCATGCCGGTGGCCACAGGTTCAGCGTTCACGCAGCCCAGGTAAAAATGCTTGTCCATCAGCGTGTCGTAACCGTCCTTGGCTGCGCCTTGCGTCCACAACATCATCTGCTCGGACGTATAGGCGCCGATGCATTGACTGCGTATGGCCAACAGGCGAATGTCGAAGGCTGCCTGTGCATCTTCCAGCGTGGCGCGTCGTATCTCGAGCATCTGTCCCTCCATGGACGTCAGGCGTTCTCGTCACCCGGTCGGGTAAACGAATAGCGATCAATATCGGTCCTCAGCTGCCAGCCCTGACCCTGCCAATAACGGGCAGCGCTGTCGTTGGTCTTGAACACATCCAGGTGGCATTTGCGGATGCCCAATTGCGCCAGGCTGGTGAGGCAGCGCTCAACCAACGCGTTCGCAATACCCTGGCGCCGATACGCGGGCAGCACCAGCAAGTGCTGCAAATACCCGCGCCGGCCATCGTGCCCGCACATCACGCACCCAACCAGCCCCCCGTCGACCTCGGCGACGAAACTCAGGCCTGGATTGCGCTCCAGGTAACGCTCAGTGGCCTCGCGGGAGTCGGCGTCGCGCAGGGAGATGCCAGGCGTTTTCTGCATCAGTTCGAGCACGGCGTCGTAGTCGGCAGTGCTCATTACGCGAATAGTGACCATGGTGTTCAAAGCCCTCTGAGTTCGCACTGATTTTGCCTGTAGTTGTGCCGGTCGCGCACGCATAAATACACGACCGGATAACCGCTTGAGTCAACGCAGCTGAAACCAGGTGGTTTTCAGCTGCGTGTACTTGTCAAAAGCGTGCAGCGACAAATCACGCCCGAACCCGGATTGCTTGCCACCACCGAACGGCACCGCCACATCCAGGGCGTCGATGGTGTTGACCGACACCGTCCCGGCATTCAGGGCACGGGCCACACGGTGCGCACGGTTGAGGTCATCACTCCATACCGAGGCCGCCAGGCCGTAGAGGCTGTCGTTGGCCTGCTGTATCGCCTGCTCTTCCGTGTCGAAAGCGCTGACGGCAAGCACCGGGCCGAACACTTCATCACGGGACAGGGCCATGTCGCGGGTCACGTCGGCAAAAATGGTTGGCTGGATGAAGTTGGAGGAGCCATTGATGGCCAACTGTTCGCCACCGCACAACAGCCTGGCGCCCTCCCCCTGGGCCTGGCTGATGGCGTGCATGATGCGTGCGGTTTGCTGACTGTCGACGATGGCCCCGGCCGCACTGCCGGGGTCCAGCGGATCACCCGGCATCCAGGCGCGCGACTTGGCGATCAGGCGCTCGACGAATTCGTCATGGATGGAGCGTTGCACGTAGAGACGGGAGTTGGCCGAACACACTTCGCCCTGGTTGAAAAAGATGCCGAAGGCGGCCTTCTCCGCCGCAAGGTCAAGGTCCTGGCAGTCCTCAAACACCAGGTTCGGGCTCTTGCCGCCACACTCCAGCCACACCTGTTTCAGGTTGGACTGGGCGGAGTACTGCATGAAGTATTTGCCCACCTGAGTGGAGCCGGTGAACACCAGGCAATCCACGTCGGGGTGCAGCCCCAGGGCCTTGCCGGCACTGTCGCCGAGGCCGGGCACTACATTCAACACACCTTCCGGGACACCGGCTTCCAGGGCAAGCTGGGCCAGGCGCAGGGCAGAAAACGGCGACTGCTCGGCAGGTTTCAAGACCACGCTGTTACCGGCCGCCAACGCCGGCGCGAGTTTCCAGGCGGCCAT
>NZ_JACARK010000675.1:0-2618 GCF_013386655.1 Pseudomonas sp. K5002
GCTCGACCGCCTGGAGCATGGCGTTCCAGGCGCTCGGCCCGTGGCAGCCAGGCGACCGCATTCTGGTGGGCCGCCACGAGTGGGGCGGCAACCTGGCGAGCATGCAGACGGCCGTGCAATCGGGTGCACAAGTAGAAGTGATCCCCTGCGATGAAACCGGCGCGGTCTCCGTCGCCGGCCTGGAAGCCATGCTCGACGCCCGGGTGCGGTTGATCGACCTGACCTGGCTCCCCGCCAACAGCGGCTTGATCAACCCGGCCGAGGCCATCGGCGCGTTGGCCAGGCGTCATGGCATTGCCTATTTCATCGACGCCGGGCAAGCCATCGGCCAGGTGCCGGTGGATGTGCAAGCGCTGCACTGCGATGTGCTCAAGGGCGCCGGGCGCAAGCATCTGCGCGGCCCACGCGGGACCGCCCTGCTCTATGTGCGGCCGGACTTTCTCGAGCGCTTGAACCCGGCCCAACGCGATGTGTTTTCGGCGCCCTGGAGCCCTGCGGGATTTGACTTGCGCAACGACGCCCGGCGCTTTGAAACCAGCGAAGTGTCGTTCGCCTTGCTGGCAGGCCTGGGCAATGCGTTGCTGGAGGTCAATCGATTGGGGGTCGAGCGGGTCCGCGAGACGGTCCGACTGTTAAGCGACACAATCCGTGAACAATTGCGCCGAATCGACGGGATTACCTTGCATGACCTGGGAACCAGCGCAAACCAGTCCGGCCTGATCGCCTTCAACCTGGCCGGCTGGGACGCCTTCGAGCTCAAGCGCCGCCTGGGCCTCAAGCGGATCAATATCGGTGCCAATGGCGTGCCCTACACTCCACTGGACATGCAGGCCCGCGAGCTGGACAGCGTGGCGCGAATCTCCGTGAGCTACCTCAATACGGCGCAAGACATCGAGCAACTGATCGCCGCCCTGCGCGAACTGCGGGATTAAACCTCGACGTCCACCCACAAGCCTTGCCGTGGTGCGTCTTCAATCAACGGCACCACCGGCACGGTGTTGTCGGCGTTGAGTTCGTCACCGGGAACAGCCAGGTGCTCCTGCGAGTCTTCATCGGCTTCGCGGCGACGCTTTTGCTGTTCCTGCTGGCGACGCTGCTCCTCGCGCAGCAGCAAAGCCGCTTCCTCGGGATCGCGCTTTTGCAAGTCGATGGTACTTTCGTTGGAGCCTGGCTGAACCGGCGCCACGGGCGGGATATCCGGCTTCTGGCGCACCGGGTCAAGCTGCGACGTGACCGGCACAACACTCAAGGGCAGCATGGGTGGCAGCATATTATTAGTCTCCTGTTCAGCAGACTGTCGGCTGCGTGGGTGACGACTTGAGCGTCAAGCCGCCAACTTGTGAACCAATCGTCATCTATCCGACGAAGATACCGCCCTTTTTCTTGCCGCTTGTAGCTTAAAGCTCGAAGCTGCACCTATTCCTTTTGGTCTGGAAGCCGTGTTCCGTTAGAATAGTCGGCTTTTTCACGGCGGGAGTCAGGCAGCATGGCGCAGCAGTATCAACCGGGGCAACGCTGGATTAGTGACAGCGAAGCAGAGCTGGGGTTAGGCACCGTTCTGGCACAGGACGGCCGCTTGTTAACCGTGCTCTATCCGGCCACTGGCGACACTCGCCAGTATGCGCTACGGAATGCGCCCCTCACTCGCGTGAGGTTTTCGCCGGGTGACACCATCACCCATTTCGAAGGCTGGAAAATGACCGTGCAAGAAGTCGACGACGTCGACGGCCTGCTGGTCTACCACGGCCTCAATGGGCAGAACGAGCAGGTCACCCTGCCGGAAACCCAGCTCTCGAACTTCATCCAGTTCCGCCTGGCCAGCGACCGTCTGTTCGCCGGCCAGATCGACCCGCTGCCCTGGTTCTCCCTGCGCTACCACACCCTGGAACACACCAGCCGCCAGTTGCAGTCCTCGCTCTGGGGCCTGGGCGGCGTGCGTGCGCAACCGATCGCGCATCAATTGCACATCGCCCGTGAAGTTGCCGACCGTATCGCGCCGCGGGTTCTGCTGGCGGACGAAGTGGGCCTGGGCAAGACCATCGAAGCCGGCCTGGTGATCCATCGCCAGTTGCTGTCGGGTCGCGCCAACCGCGTGTTGATCCTGGTGCCGGAAAACCTCCAGCACCAGTGGCTGGTGGAAATGCGCCGCCGCTTCAACCTGCAGGTCGCACTGTTCGACGAAGAGCGCTTTATCGAAAGCGATGCCACCAACCCGTTCGAAGACACCCAGCTCGCGCTGGTGGCCCTGGAATGGCTGGTGGACGACGAGAAGGCCCAGGACGCGCTGTTCGCGGCCGGCTGGGACCTGCTGGTGGTCGACGAAGCGCACCACCTGGTCTGGCACGAAGAAAAAGCCAGCCCCGAGTACTCGCTGGTGGAACAACTGGCCGAAGTGATTCCGGGCGTGCTGCTGCTCACTGCAACCCCTGAGCAACTGGGCCAGGACAGCCACTTCGCGCGCCTGCGCCTGCTGGACCCGAACCGTTTCCACGACCTGCACGCCTTTCGCGCCGAGAGCGAAAACTATCGCCCGGTGGCCGAAGCCGTCCAGGAGCTGCTGGACAAGGGCCGTCTCTCGCCCGCCGCCCACAAGACCATCCAGGGCTTCCTCGGCGACG
>NZ_JACARK010000676.1:0-4252 GCF_013386655.1 Pseudomonas sp. K5002
AGCGCCGCCAACACCGTCTTCACCCGCGACGACATCGACCGCCTGCAACCCACCAGCGTGACCGACTTGCTCAGCCGCGTGCCCGGCGTGCAGGTTTCACAGGCCGGTGGCCGTGGCAGTCTGGCAAGCGTCTACATTCGTGGCACCAAGTCGGCCCAGAGCCTGGTGTTGGTCGACGGACAGCGCATCGGCAACTCGACTTCCGGCGACAGCAACCTGCAGCACCTGAACATCCATCAGATCGAACGCGTGGAAGTCCTGCGTGGTTCGCGCTCGGTGATCTACGGCAGCGATGCGATTGGCGGGGTGATCCAGATTTTCACCCGGCGTGGTAACGAGTCCGGCCTGCAACCCCGCCTGCATGTGGGATTTGGCAGCAACCAGACGTGGGAACGCAGCCTGGGCTTGTCCGGCGGCGATGCGCAAACTC
Source organism: Pseudomonas sp. K5002 (assembly GCF_013386655.1). Taxonomy (NCBI): domain Bacteria; kingdom Pseudomonadati; phylum Pseudomonadota; class Gammaproteobacteria; order Pseudomonadales; family Pseudomonadaceae; genus Pseudomonas; species Pseudomonas sp. K5002. The sequence continues at coordinate 431 of NZ_JACARK010000676.1, forward strand.
GCTTCAACCTCGGCGCCAGCCTGGATGACACGGCCGGAATCAATCGCACGTACGACTCCTATCCCAGCGACCGTGACCATGACGCCTATCGCAACCAGGCCATCAGTTTCAGCCTGAGCCATGCCTTCAACGATGACCTCGAAGCGGGTGTGAACGTGCTGGATAACCGCGGCAAAAGCGAATTCGACAACCCGTTCGGTCGCTTCGATTCGACCACCTTCCAAAGCTTCCAGCAAAAGCCCTACACCCACTTCACCGTGAGCAGTGTCAGCACCTATGTTGACGCGCGTATCAATGACACGTGGAAGTCCCGGCTGGAAGCGGGCCACAGCGAAAACCGCGAAGAAACCCGGGACAAGCTCAGCACCGAACGCAGCGTGTTCAACACTTACCGCAACTCACTGAACTGGCAGAACGACCTGACCCTCAATGAGCAGAACAGCCTGATACTGGGCGGCGACTGGTACGAGGACCAGGTCAACAGCAGCACAGCGTTCGCCGAAGACAGTCGCTGGAATCGAGCGGCGTTTATCCAGCACCGTTTTCAAGCCCAGTCCTTTTCCACTGAACTGGGCCTGCGTCGCGACGATAACCAACAGTTCGGCGGCCACAACAGTTGGAGCGGCACCTTCACCCTGCCGCTGAACCCGGACAATGATCTGTTGCTGAGCTACAGCGAAGGCTTCCGCGCGCCTACGTTCAACGACCTCTACTACCCGGACGAATTCGGCTTCAAAAACAGTAACCCGAACCTCAAGCCCGAGACATCGAAAAGCTACGAAGTGCAGTGGCGCAGCCAGCTCAGCGACAGCAGCCGACTGGAAGCCTCGCTGTACCGCACCGATATTCAGGACGCGATCGTGTTTGCCAGCAACGGCCCGCAAAACGTCAGCGCCGCACGCATCAACGGCTTCGAGGCGGCGCTCAAGCAAGAACTGTTCGGCTGGCAAAGCAGCCTCGCCGTTGCATTGATCGACCCACGCGACCGCGACACCGGGCGCACACTGGCACGTCGAGCCCGGCGCACCCTGAGCCTGGACCTGGATCGCCAATTCGATCAATTCGGCGTCGGCGCCAGCTGGCAAGCGGTGAGCAGCAGCTACGACGATGCGGCGAACCAGCAACGCCTGGGCGGGTATGGCTTGCTCGGGCTACGGGGCAGTTGGGCGGTGAACCATGAAGTCACGCTGGAAATGAAGCTCGATAACCTGCTGAACAAGGACTACAGCCGGGCGCTGTATCAGTATCAAGGCCAGCAATATGGCTATCGGGAAGAAGGCCGGGCACTGATGTTCGGGGTGACCTGGACGCCGGAACTCTAAGTCGTCTGCACCGGCCTCATCGCGGGCAAGCCCGGCTCCCACAGGGGACCGTGCTTATCCAGACGACTCGGTCAAATGTGGGAGCTGGCGTGCCTGCGATAGCGGTCTCACAGCCCCGGAGCAAGAACCTGACACAACCGCGCCACCGCCTGCAGCATCTGCCCGCTGGGCCGTTCCAGGCCCTTGTCAGGCACCACCAGCAAACGCCCGCCAGCCACCGCCGCCACCTGGGGCCAGGCTTTCCAGGCATCCAGCTGCGCTTGATCGCCCGCCAGAATCACCTCGGGATTACGCTGCAACACCGACTCAATGCTGACCTGCGGTGCCGGTAATTTCAGGTCATCGAACACATTGCGCGCGCCGCACACACTCAGCGCATCGCTGATGATCTGCCCGCCACCCACGGTGTACAGCGGCTGGTTCCACACCTGATAAAACACCCGCAACGGCTCGGCCCGGTGATAGCGTGAGCGCAACTCGGCCAAGCGCTGACGCAACTGCGCTGCCAATTGCCGGCCGGCGTCATCCCGCCCGAGTTGCCGGGCAATGGTTTCGACCTGTGAGGTGAGTTGTTCGAGGCTGTGGGGTTCGGCGACAAATACCGGGATGTTCAGGCGTTGCAGCTGTTCACGCTGGCCCGGGCCGACGCTGCCGGGCCAAAGCAGGATCAGGTCGGGCTTGAGGCTGAGCAGCCGCTCCATGTCCAACTGCCCGTAGTTGCCCACAGACGGCACGTTCGCCAACGCCTGTGGCCGCTCGCCGCCATCCAGCACGCCCACCAGCAAATCGGCGGCGCCCAGTTCAACGACGATTTCAGACAAGGAAGGCGCAAGGCTGACCACCCGCTCGACCGCCGCAGCCTGGGCCGCGACAACCAGCAGCCACACCGCCAGCCAGACGCGCATCAACCCAACTGGCGCGGGATGCGGTAGAGGTAGAACAGCACCAGGGTCGACAGTGCCAACAGAAACAGCGGCACCGCTTCCAGCCCGACAAACACTGCCAGCGCGCCGACCCAGGCCGGCAGTGCAGCCACCAGCAACGCCACACGACGGCGGGCCGCGAGGGTGATCCAGGCAGCCGGCTCTTCAGGGGTATCGAGGGCTTTGCCGGTGGCGATCAGCGCGTGTTTATAGCCGTGAAAGTAACGCAGGCTGACAAACATCGAGGCTACGCCGGCGATAAAAAACGGCATCGCCAGCACGGGCAGCAAGGGCTCGGCCTTGCCAAACACCAGGTTGATCACAAACAACGGCACCAACGCCAACGCCAGGTATTGCCACCAGTTAAACGACAGTCGCCGCTTGACCTGGCCGCGCGTCACGCCCGGTCGGCCTCGCCCTGGTGCTCGTTGCCCATCATGTGGTCGAGCTTGCTGGCCTTGGTGGCCAGGTAGAGCTTGTTGTGCGGGTTGTGGCCGGTGTGCAGCGGCACGCGCTCGGCGACGGTGATGCCCATGTCGGTCAAGGCTTTGACCTTGCGCGGGTTGTTGGTCATCAGCCGCAGGGATTTAACGCCCAGGTGCTGGAGCATCGGCAGGCAGATTCCATAGTCGCGCTGGTCAGCGGCAAAACCGAGGCGCTCGTTGGCTTCCACAGTGTCGGCGCCGCCATCTTGCAGCTCATAGGCGCGGATCTTGTTCAGCAGGCCAATGCCACGGCCTTCCTGACGCAGGTACAGCAACACGCCACGGCCTTCACGGGCGATGGCCTGCAGGGCGGCTTCCAGTTGCGAGCCGCAGTCACAGCGCTGGCTGAACAGCGCATCACCGGTCAGGCACTCGGAGTGCACGCGACCGAGGACCGGGGCACCGTCCGCCACGTCACCGAGGCTGAGAACAACGTGTTCGCGCCCGGTGGCTTCTTCAAGAAAGCCATTCATGGTGAACGTGGCAAAAGGGGTTGGCAGCTTGGAAGCGGCGACGAAAACGACGGGCACCTTGTGCTCCTGATTTCAGATTTCACAGGGGAGGGATTGTAACAGTAGGTTCCTACAGACGCTTAAGCTGAATTATCGCTGATAAAGATCAATAGGTTCGATTGGCCTTCAGCTTGGTTCTATGCCTTTCAGAAATGTTGATAGCCACGAATGGCCGGCGTGACGTCCTGGCCAGACGCATCCAGCAGGGTAACGCCCTGCCCCGCCTCGACCCGGCCGATTACATGGACCGGCACACCGGCGGCCAACAGCGGCGCCAGTTCGGCGGGCGGCAAGGTGAACGCCAGTACGTAGTCGTCCCCCCCGCTCAACGCGGCCACCCGGGCATCCGCTTCACCGACGAACGCCAGCAAGGCGGCGGACAACGGCAGTTTTTGCTGCTCGATCAACAAGCTGACAGCCGACGCCTTGGCGATATGCCCGCAATCAGCCAAAAGGCCGTCGGAAATATCCATGGCAGACGTGGCCTTGCCCCGCAACGCCAAGCCCAGCGCCAACTGCGGTTGCGGCGACCAGTAATGGGCCAGCAGTGGCTCGACGATAGCCGCCTCCGCCGTGCGCT
>NZ_JACARK010000068.1:0-5140 GCF_013386655.1 Pseudomonas sp. K5002
CTGCTGGACGCCGCCGCCGACGGGCACACCCCGGCAGCCCACGCCGCACAGATCAAATACCTGGTGACCGGCAACGCGATCCGTGCCGTCGAGTTGGCCATCGAGGCGTCCGGCAATCCCGGCCTGTCCCGACACAGCCCACTGCAGCGGCATTACCGCGACGTGCTGTGCAGCCGCGTGCATACCCCGCAGAACGACGCGGTGCTGCAAGGCGTCGGCAAGGCCGTCTTCGCTCAACGACACAAGGAACGCCCATGAGCCAGGTGATTATCGCCAGCCAGCTGGACGAAGATTTCAATCAAGTCATCCGCCAGCGCCTGGCCCTCACGCACCCCGGTGCCGAGGTGATCAGCGTGCCGGCCGGTGTGCCCAGCGACTTGCCGGCCCAGGCCAATATCCTGCTGGCCCGGCCGATCAATGTGCGCGGCTACACCGCGCCGGACACACCGCCACCGGGTTGGCCGTACGGCGTGCAGTGGATCCAGGTGGTGTCGTCGGGCATCGACTTCTATCCCAGGTGGCTGTTCAACGGGCCGCCGGTGAGCACCTCACGGGGCAGCGCCGCCGAAAACCTCGCCGAGTTCGCCCTCGCGGCAATCTTCGCGGCGGCCAAGCATTTGCCGGATATCTGGGTAAAGGATGCCCAATGGCAGTTCACCCCGTTGCGCCCGCTCAAGGGCACCACCCTGGGGATTCTCGGGTTTGGCGCGATTGGCCGCAGCCTGGCGCAGAAGGCTCATGGGTTGGGGATCAAGGTGGTGGCATTACGCCAAAGTAACACGCCGTTTGACGTGGAGGGTGTGGAAGCGGCGCGGGATATCCATGACCTGTTTGCTCGTTCCGATCACCTGGTGCTGGCAGCGCCGCTGACCGAGGCCACACGGCATATCGTCGATCGGGAGGCGCTGGCGAATGCCAAGCCAGGGTTGCACCTGATCAATATTGCCCGGGGAGGATTGGTGGATCATGAGGCGCTGCTGGAGGCGCTGGACAGCGGCCATATCGGGCTGGCGTCGCTGGATGTGACCGAGCCCGAGCCATTGCCGGACGGGCATGCGTTGTATGGGCATCCGAGGGTCAGGGTGTCGCCGCATACGGCGGCGATTTCGACCAATAGCCGGCATGACATTGCGGACAGTTTCCTGGGCAATCTGGAAAGGTATCTGAGCGATCGGCCGCTGGAAAACCTCGCTGATACCCAACGCGGTTACTAAACCCAACAGAGATCAAAATGTGGGAGCGGGCTTGCTCGCGAATGCGGTGTTTCAGTCACTATCAATGTTGACTGAGCGACCGCATTCGCGAGCAAGCCCGCTCCCACATTTGTTTTTTGTCGGCTGAAAAATATCATCAACCTTACGCATCACATTCAAACCAATACATACCTGTTTTTTATAATTAACTTATAACTAATCGGACTTTTACGCCCGGCATTTATACAAATACTGTTACATCCAGTACCGACCCCTGACCAGGTGGAGGCCCCATTTTGCCTAAACCGTCAACCACCTCAGGGGTCCATCATGAGTCCTACCGCCGTACCCAATCGCCTGGCACTGGCCATCTCCCTCGCCCTGTTCGGCCTCGCCGTTCACGCCGACGACACCGCCCTGCCGGTGGTCAACGTCACTGCCGAGCACCGCAGCGAAGACCTGCAAAAAACCCCGCTGGCGATTTCCGCGTTTGATGAAAAGGCCCTGGAAGACAAGCAGATCAACAGCGTGCGCGACCTCTCGGGCCAGGTGCCGAACCTGACACTCAGCCGCCAGTCGATCTCCTACAGCGCGCAGACCTACGGCATTCGCGGTATCGGTGAAACCGACCCGATCCAGGAAGCCGCCGTCGCCGTGTATGCCGATGACCTGTACATCCCGCGTGCGATTTCGTCGATGCTCGACTTCAACGATGTGGAGCGTGTCGAAGTGCTGCGCGGGCCCCAGGGCACCCTGTACGGACGCAACAGCAGCGCCGGCGCGATCCGCGTGATCACCCGCGACCCGACCCAGGAAACCCGTGGTTTTGTAGAGCTGGGCGCCGGCAACTACGATGCGCAGAACGCACGCCTGCTGATCAGCGGCCCGCTGGTGGACAACGCGCTGTTCGGCAGTTTCTCGGCGATCCGCCTGAGCCGCGACGGCACCGTCTCCGACCCCACCCGGGGCAAGGATGTAAACAACGTCGACATCCAGTCCTACCGCGGCAAGCTGCGCTACAAGCCGGTGGATTCGCCGTGGGATGTGCAACTGACCCTGGCCGGTACCTTCGACCGGGGCGACACCACCAGCTACACGCCTTTCGACGCCAACGGGCATTTCGACAAATTCAAGAGCTACAGCAGCCTCGACCCGAAAAACCGCCTGGACCAGGGCAGCTCGGTACTGCGGGCGATTTACGCGATCAATGACAACCTGAACTTCAAGTCGGTGACCGCCTACTCGGCGTTCCACCAACCGGTGGACTACGACAACTCAGGGCAAGCCGCGCTGATCCAGAACAACCTGATCCTGTACAAGCAGAACTATGCAACCCAGGAGTTCCAGCTCAACGGCGACTACGACGATTTCAGCTTCAGCACCGGGGTGTACCTGTACCGCGAGAAGTTCGACGCCGACCGCGACAACCTTACCTATTCCATCGCCCGCAATCGGGTGATCGGCCAGGGCCAATACAGCACCACCAACACCGAAAGCTATGCGCTGTATGGCCAGGGCACCTACAAGCTGACGCAACAACTGTCGCTGATCGCCGGCCTGCGCTTTACCCGCGAGCACAAGAATTTCGACTTCACCAACTACGCGATCAACACCGACCGGCAAATCACCGGCACCAACTTCACCGCCGAGTCGAGCAAATCCTGGCAGTCCACCAGCCCGAAGATCGGCTTCGAATACGCCTGGACCCCGCACCTGAACCAATACGCCTACGTCGCCAAGGGTTTCAAGGCCGGTGGCTACGACAACCGCGCCCCCACCCAGGCCGCCGCCGAACAGGCGTTCTCCCCGGAAGACGTGACCACCTGGGAAACCGGGGTCAAGGGCGACTTCTTCGACCAGCGCCTGCGGGCCAACGTCGCGCTGTTCTACAACGACTACAAAGACCTGCAAACCAACGCCTATGACCCGGCGCTGGGGGTGAGCCTGCGCACCAACGTCGGCCGTGCCCACACCTACGGCGTGGAGCTGGAAACCCTCACCGCCCTGAGCCGCGACCTGCAACTGACCGCCAACGTCGGCTACCTGCAAAGCAAGTACGACGACTTCCAGAACGCCAGCGGTGCCGGGGTGGATGCCAACGGCAAGCAACTGGTGTTCTCGCCACGCTGGAACGCGAGCGTTGGCCTGAACTACACCATCCCGGCCGGGCTGCCGGGCACCTGGCTGGCAGGCACCGATGCGCAGTTCCAGACCAAGTCCTATGCCAACGCATTGAACGACGACATCCAGGAAATCCCGCAACAGACCTTCTGGAACGCCAACACCCGCTACATCAGCGGCGACGGCCACTGGACCACCACCCTGGCGGTGAAAAACCTGCTGGACCGCGCCTACCCGCAGTCGGTGGGCTACGTGCCCTCCAGCGGCGCCCGCTACTACTCGGTCAACGACCCGCGAACCCTGTTGCTGACCGTGCGCTACGACCTCTGACAAACCGCTATCTCAAGGAGCGAATCATGGCTTTTACCCGCAGGGAACTGATTTCCCGTATTGCCGCCGTGGGCGGTTATTCCGCCGCTGTCAGCGCATTGGGCGCGCTGGGGCTGACGCCTCAGGCGGTGGCATCGAGCTTTACCCCGCTGCAATTGGGCAGCACCGGCAAAGGCAAGCAGGTGGTGGTGGTCGGCGCCGGGATCTCCGGGCTGGTCAGCGCCTATGAGCTGCGCAAGGCCGGGTTCAACGTGACGATCCTGGAAGCCCGCGACCGGGTGGGTGGACGCAACTGGACCCTGCGCCGAGGCACCAAGGTCGATTTCGACGACGGCGTCAGCCAGACCGTCGACTTTGATGACGGGCAGTTTTTCAACGCCGGCCCCGCGCGTATTCCCAGCCACCACCAGACGATCCTCGGCTACTGCCGCGAGCTGGGTGTGGAGCTGCAAGTACTGGTCAACAGCAGCCGCAACGCCCTGGCCCGGCCGGATACGCAACAGCCGGCGTTCCAGTTGCGCCAGGCGGTCAACGACACCCGTGGCCAGCTCTCGGAACTGCTGGCCCGCACGGTCAGCCGCAAGGCGTTGGACCAGGACCTGAGCGTGGATGACCGCAAGGCGCTGCTGAGTTTCCTCAAGGTGTACGGCGACCTCAACGGCGACCTGCAATACAAGGGTTCGGTGCGCTCCGGCTACACCCGCGTGCCCGGCGCCGGCGACCAGACCGGCGTGACCCGCGCGCCGCTGGAGCTGCAGACCCTGCTCAATCCCAAGCTGTGGGGCGCGCTGGTGTTCGATGAAATCCCGGAGTTTTCCTCCACCATGTTCCAGCCGGTGGGCGGCATGGACCGTATTCCGTATGCCTTCTACGAGCATCTGAAAGATGCGGTGCGCTTCAACGCCGAAGTCAGCGATATCCAGACCTCGGAGCAAGGCAGCCGGATCACCTACCGCGACCGTATCAGCGGCAAGACCCAGGTGCTGAGTGCCGACTATGCGATTGTCACCGTGCCCCTGCCGCTGCTGGCCAAGCTGCCAACCAACTTCACGGCACCCTTCAAGCAGGCGATCCAGACCGCGCAAAGCGACCAGGCCAACAAGGTGGCCTGGCAGGCGCCGCGCTTCTGGGAAACCGACTTCAACATCTACGGCGGCCTGTCGTACCTCGACCATGAAGTCAAAGGCCTGTGGTACCCCAGCGACCGCCTCAACAGCGCCCAGGGGATTCTGGTGGCGGCCTACAACACCAGTGAATCGGCCCAGGCCTTCAGCCAGAAATCCCTGGCCGAACAGTTCGCCTCCTCACGCCAGGCGGTGGAGCTGTTGCACCCCGGCCACAGCGCCAAGCTGCAAAAACCGGTGGCGATCAACTGGTCGAAAGTCAGCTACAGCAAGGGCCCGTGGATCGTCAACGACGAGGTCGGCGAAAGCGCCTACCGCCTGCTCAACGAGCCCCAGGGCCGCACGTACCTGGCCAGCGACGCCCTCGCCCAC
>NZ_JACARK010000677.1:0-2778 GCF_013386655.1 Pseudomonas sp. K5002
GTGCGGTCGCCCCATGGCCGTCGTACTTACGGGCCCCCTGGGCATCCCCTCAGCCCTGGGAGCCCTGGCCACCGCGCACCAGGACGCCTGCGCGCTGCTGGTCATCAGTAACGCCCAGCCCGAAACGATAGCCGCCAACGTCATGAAAGATCACGCGACGGTTTCGACACTACAACAGCTACCCCAAGCCCTGCGCCAAGCCTTCGACACCATGCTGAGCGCCCATCCCGGCCCTGTCAGCCTGTCCATTGACGACGCCCTCCAAGGCGCCTCCACCAACGCCAGCCTGCCACCCGCCACCCTGCGTGCAGAACCCCAACCCACCCCGCGTAAAATCAGCGTACTGCGCGAAGGCCGCGCCTCATCCTCCGTGCTGGAAAACGATGCCATCCTCGTCATCGGTAGCGGCCCCACCCAGCCCATGGCCCGCAAGATGTTCCCGGTGCATTACCCCGGCAGGCACTTGTGCGCCGGCAACCCCGCCACCCTCGGCTGGGCCGTCCCGGCAGCGATCGGCGCCAAGCTCGCCATGCCCGCCCGCCAGGTGGTCTGTGCCGTGGGCAGCCGGGATTTCCTGCAGTCGATGCAAGAGATGGCAGTGTGCGTGATGCACAGCATTCCGGTGGTGTTCCTGGTCTTCAACAGCAACGGTGACGAAGCCCTGGGCGACGTACAGACGTCGCCCATCGAGCAGCACCGGGCCGGTGAATTCAACCTGCCGGATGGCAAACCCTATGCCCCGGACTTCGCCGGCATCGCCCGAAACTTCGGCCTTGAAGCCTGGCGCGTCGAACACGCGTCACAACTCAACGCGACCCTCGTCAAAGCCCTCAACAGCAAGGGCCCGTCGCTGGTTGAAATGATGACGGCACGCCAGCCCCTGCAGGTCCCTCAGTCCTGACCGCCCCAGACGATGGTGGCGTTGTCGCCGGTCATGTATTCACGTACGTCCAGCGGGATCGACTGGTCGCTGGGCAACAGCACCGTTGCATTGCGCAAGTGGTGCTTGCGGATCTTGCCCTTGTCCACCAGTCCCAGCGCCATGCGCGTGGAGAAAGGCTGGCGGAACGAGGACGACGCCACACCCGTCACCAACCCATAGAGAAAACGGATCGGCCGACGATGCTGCGGCGTCAGGATCGAGAACGTCATTTCGTTACGTTGCTTGCCTTCGAAATCCACCATGAACAGGCGATCGCCCAGCAGCAGGCAGAACCCGTGGTAGGTGAATGAATAACCGATCTTGCCGCTGCCATCGCGCAGTGGAAAGCGCTCGACGGTGACGTACTGCACCATCGAGTCGGCGCGGTACAGGCAGGTGACCGAACGCAGGATCCGGCCCTTGTAGATCGATGAATTGTGGTAGCGGTAATACACCCCCAGATAGTCTTCGAGCACGTCAGCCGACTGCTTGGCCAGCGGCAGGAAATGATTGAACTGCTCCGAAGCCCGCAAGCCGGTGGGCAGTTCGTTTTCATAGCCTTCATAGAACTTCTTGAACTCGGCGGGTGGGCGGAAGAGGTCTTCGGCTTCCATCATGAAATAGCGGCCGATCTTTTGCAGAATCTTCTGCGACGGCACGTGCTGGCCCACCAGGTACTTGTTGAACTGCTGGCGGTTCACATCAACTTTGCGGCACATGTCGGCCACCGACCGGCAGGACTCCACCAGCGTGCTCAGGTTCTTTTGCACATTGGCCTGCAAGTCGCTGCGCGCCTGCTGTCGCTCGGGGTGGGAGGTGGCGGCGGCTAATGACAGGGGCGATGAGTCCGGGCGGCTGGGCATTATTATCTCGATGTACTTGGCTGGGTTAAGGCGCCAGTTATTAAAGTTATAGCGCGGTTATCGAATAACCTTGGGCATAACCGTAATAACCGTTTAAGCGTTTGAAACTTCCGATCATTACCAAGGCATCTTTCATGCCGTTTGTTTAAGTTCAAACATGAAGTTTGAGCATAACTGAATGCGTCAGATTGTAAGCGCTTTTGCTGAAGGTTCGGCGCCAGTGCGTTGTGGTTTTCACGGGTCAATCGTGACGGTGGCGGTCCGCCCAGTAACACATTCGATAGCGACGGGTAACACCCCGTGCTGCGCAGGAGTGCTTCAGTCCGCGTCAGGTATCGCCAAGGGTGCGAAATGGTGGAAACACCGGTCACCCCTGATACTCGGGCCAATGCTTTTTGCGGAGGATTGGGCGATGGCAAGGTTGACCGGCGACATTCCCGGAAAGAGGCGACTCAAGGTCGGCATGGTCGGCGGCGGGCAGGGCGCTTACTTCGCCAGTTACCACCGCGCAGCGATGCGCCTGTGTAATCGCTTCGATATCGTTGCCGGCGCATTCTCTGCCGACGCGGATAAATGCCGCGAGGCGGGCGCAGCGCTCACTATTGAACCCGAACGTATCTACTTGTCGTTCGAGGACATGGCGGCCGCCGAGTCTCGCCGCCCCGACCCGATCGAGGCGGTGGTTATCGTGACGCCCAACCACTTGCACTTCGAACCGTGCCGGTTGTTCCTGGAGGCGGGCATCCCGGTGATCTGCGACAAGCCCCTGGTCAACCACCCTGACGAAGCCCGTGAGTTGGCGAGCCTTGCCGAGCGCCATGGGACATTTTTTGCGCTGACCTACACCTACCAGGGCTACCCGATGGTCAGGGACGCCCGCAGTCGCATCCAGGCCGGCGAGCTGGGTGAGCTGCGCTTCCTGTACGTCGAATACCTGCTGGAGTGGCTGGCCCCCGGCGTGTCCGGCTTGAGCAATAGCCTGGCGTGGCGCGG
>NZ_JACARK010000678.1:0-4458 GCF_013386655.1 Pseudomonas sp. K5002
ACATGGCCGCCGCCACGTCCGCCAGGTCGGCAGCCTGCATCGCGTTGTACAGCGCCAGCGTAGCGATGGCGGTCACCGACGTGGTGCCGTTCAACATCGCCAGGCCTTCCTTGCACTGCAGGTCGGTCGGTTGCAGGCCGACCTGTTGCAGGGCGGTTGCGCCATCCACCAGTGCACCGCCCTTGACGCTGGCGCGGCCTTCGCCGAGCAGCACCAGGGCCAGGTGGCCTTCTACCGCGAGGTAACCCACCGAGCCTTCGCCCGGCGCAAAGGGCACCACGTCGTGGTTGAGCAGGCCGGCGATCAGTTCCAGCAGTTCCAGGCGCACCCCGGAGTAGCCTTTGCCCAGGCTGATCAACACCATCAACTGGATCGCCCGCACCTGTTCACGCACCAGCGGTTCGCCGACGGAAACAGCGTGGGAACGCACGATGTTGACTTGCAGTTCCTTGGCGTTTTCCGGCGAGATCACATGCCGCACGTTGTCGCCAAAACCGGTGGTCACGCCGTACACCAAACGGTTTTCATCGAGGAATCGCTCGATCAACCCACGGGACTTTTTAACCCGGTTCTTGTAACTGTCGGCAAACGAAACAGTGGCCGAATAGCGGGCGATCGCCACGAACTCTTCGATGCTGGGTTCTCTGTCGCCTAACACGACATGGGTAATTTGTTCAGGCAGGGTTTTCATCAGCGACTCCAGCAGGGCGTAACGCAATGGGGTGGGAAGTGGTTTAACTCTACGGGTTGCACTGACTGAAGAAAATATGAGGTTTTCTGTTACTTTTAGTAGAAAATCTAAACTGCTGAAGTCGCGAGATTCCCCATGAGCCGTTTACCGCCGTTGCGCGCGTTGCAAGTGTTTGAAGTGGTGGGCCACTGCGCCGGTATGTCCCAGGCGGCGATTCGCCTGGGGATCTCGGTGGGCGCTGTCAGCCAGCAAATGAAACTGCTCGAAGATGCCCTGGGCATGAAGCTGACGCTCAAGGACGGCCAGCGCCTGCGCTTGAACAGCGTCGGCGAACGCCTGCACGCCCGCTGCACCGCGGCGTTCGAAGAACTCAGGCTGGCGGTGGCCGAGGCCGAGCGGGCGAAGAATCCCAACAACCTGTATATCAGTTGCCTGCCTTCGCTGATGACCAAATGGCTGTCGCCGCTGATCGACGAGTGGGGGCAGGACGAAACCGACCTGGACATCTACCTCGACAGCACCCTCGATGATGCATCGGGGGAGGAAAGTGCCGACTTTCGCATCGGTTATGGCGAGCACCCCGAGCATGCCGGGCATAGCGTGCCGCTGTTCCGCGATTGTGTGGTGCCCACCTGTTCACCGCAGTTGCTGGAACGGGTTGCGTGCGCGCGGGACTTGCTCGATTACCGCCTGATCGGCATCGACTCGCGGCCCAAATTCGATTCGCCGCCTTCGTGGACCCAATGGTTCAGCGAGCTGGAAGGGCAAACCGGCCAGCCCATCGTGATCCGCCGCAATTACTCATCATCGATTACCGCGATCCAGGCGGCCATCGACCGGCAAGGCATCGTGCTGGCGCAGTTCTCAATGATCGCCGGGGACCTGCGCGCCGGTCGGCTGGTGATTCCCTGGCGGTTCGCCGTGCCGCTGGCGGCGCCGTACTACCTGAGTTGGCACCCCAATACCCTGCACAAACAGCAGTGCCGCGGGTTTCAACGCTGGATGATCGGGCAGGGGCAGAAACAGGAGAAAATTACCGCTGCCATGCTTTCTGCTGCGCACTTTGATCATTAAGTTGTCACTTACGGTCATTGAGCGCCAGCCGGCGGACTCTTAGTCTGTGGGACATAAACCGATGGAGTGCCATTCGAGCGCTCCACGTCCCGTGATGATCCGTTGTGGAGTTGTACCATGACCGCTGCTGCCTACCCGCACTTGCTGGCCCCGTTGGACCTGGGTTTTACCACCCTGCGCAACCGTACCCTTATGGGCTCGATGCACACCGGCCTTGAAGAGAAACCCGGCGGCTTCGAGCGCATGGCGGCCTATTTTGCCGAACGTGCCCGTGGCGGCGTGGGCCTGATGGTCACCGGCGGCATTGGCCCCAACGATGAAGGCGGGGTGTATGGCGGTGCGGCCAAGCTGACCACCGACGAAGAAGCGCAGAAGCACAAGATCGTCACCCGGGCGGTGCACGAGGCGGGCGGCAAGATCTGCATGCAGATCCTCCACGCCGGGCGTTATGCCTACAGCCCGAAGCAGGTGGCACCGAGCGCAATCCAGGCGCCGATCAACCCGTTCAAGCCCAAAGAGCTGGACGAAGAAGGCATCGAAAAACAGATCAATGATTTCGTCACCTGCTCGGTGCTGGCCCAGGTCGCCGAGTACGACGGCGTGGAAATCATGGGTTCGGAAGGCTACTTCATCAACCAGTTCCTCGCCGCCCACACCAACCACCGCACCGACCGTTGGGGTGGCAGCTACGAAAACCGCATGCGCCTGCCGGTGGAAATCGTGCGCCGGGTGCGCGAAGCCGTAGGCCCGAATTTCATCATCATCTTCCGCCTGTCGATGCTCGACCTGGTAGAAGGCGGCAGCACCTGGGAAGAAATCGTGCAGTTGGCCAAGGCCATCGAGCAGGCCGGTGCAACCATCATCAACACCGGCATCGGCTGGCACGAAGCGCGGATCCCGACCATCGCCACCAAGGTGCCGCGTGGCGCGTTCAGCAAGGTCACCGCGAAGTTGCGCGGTGCGGTGCAGATTCCATTGATCACCACCAACCGGATCAACACCCCGGAAATCGCCGAGCAGATTTTGGCCGAAGGCGATGCCGACATGGTCTCGATGGCTCGCCCATTCCTCGCCGACCCGGACTTCGTCAACAAGGCTGCCGAAGGCCGCGCCGATGAGATCAACACCTGCATCGGCTGCAACCAGGCCTGCCTGGACCACACCTTCGGCGGCAAGCTGACCACCTGCCTGGTCAACCCGCGTGCGTGCTACGAGACCGAGCTCAACTACCTGCCGGTCAAGCAGATCAAGAAAATCGCCGTGGTCGGTGCCGGTCCTGCGGGCCTGGCGGCCGCCACCGTCGCCGCCGAGCGTGGGCATCAGGTGACGCTGTTCGATTCGGCCAGCGAGATCGGCGGCCAGTTCAACATCGCCAAGCGTGTGCCGGGCAAGGAAGAGTTCTTCGAGACCCTGCGCTACTTCAAGCGCAAGTTGCAGACCACTCACGTCGAACTGTGCCTGAATACTCGGGTCGACGTTGAGCAGCTTGTTGCGGGCGGTTATGACGAGATCATCCTCGCGACCGGCATCGCGCCGCGTATTCCGGCGATTCCCGGCGTGGAAAACGCCAAGGTATTGAGCTACCTCGACGTGATCCTGGAGCGTAAGCCGGTGGGCCATCGCGTGGCGGTGATCGGTGCCGGCGGTATCGGTTTTGACGTCTCGGAATTCCTCGTGCACCAGGGCGTGTCCACCAGCCTGGACCGCGAGGCGTTCTGGAAAGAATGGGGCATCGACACCCACCTTGAAGCCCGCGGCGGTGTGGCCGGGATCAAGCCCGAGCGCCATGCGCCGGCGCGTGAAGTGTTCCTGCTGCAGCGCAAGACGTCCAAGGTCGGCGACGGCCTGGGCAAGACCACCGGCTGGATTCATCGCACCGGTCTGAAGAACAAACAGGTGCAGATGCTCAACAGCGTCGAGTACCTGAAGATCGACGATGAGGGCCTGCACATCCGCATCGGCGCCGAGGGTGAACCGAAGGTGCTGGCGGTGGACAACATCGTGATCTGTGCCGGGCAGGACCCGCTGCGGGAATTGCAGGACGGCCTGGTGGCGGCCGGGCAGAACGTGCACCTGATCGGCGGCGCGGACGTGGCGGCCGAGCTGGATGCCAAGCGCGCCATCAACCAGGGTTCGCGCCTGGCGGCCGAGCTGTAAACACGTAAAAGGGGCGGTGGTAGACTACCGCCCCTTTTCTTGTGCAGAACCGCCCTCATGGGTCCTTTCGACTGGCTTCCCCACGCGCCCCTTGAACCCCTGAAGCTGGACTGGATGGGGCCGGTGGAAGTCGCCGTACTGCGCCTGGATCGCATCGACCCGCTGATCAGCGGCAACAAGTGGTTCAAGCTCACCGAGCACCTGGCGCAAGGCCGGGCGGCGGGCGCCAGGGGGATCATCAGCCTGGGCGGCGCTTACTCCAATCACCTGCATGCACTGGCGGCGGCCGGGAAACGCTTCGGCTTTCCTACCGTTGGCTTGCTGCGTGGCCATCCACAAGACACGCCCACGGTGCTCGACCTCAAGGCCTTCGGCATGCAACTGCATTGGCTGGGGTATGGCGGCTATCGCGCGCGCAACGAGCCGGACTTCTGGCTGCCCTGGCGCGAGCAGTATCCGCACCTGCACCCGGTACCTGAAGGCGGCGGGGGCCTGGCGGGCGCGTTGGGTTGCGGGGTTTTGGTGAATCAGGCGCA
>NZ_JACARK010000679.1:0-2922 GCF_013386655.1 Pseudomonas sp. K5002
AAAGCGGGCACGGTCCACTGTAGGAGCTGGCTTGCCGGCGATAGCATCAACTGGGTGTGTCTGATGCACCGAGGTGTCTGCATCGCCGGCAAGCCAGCTCCTACAGAAAAGCAGCTCTGCTTTCGCTCTGGATTTTGATTTGGCTTTTAACACTCAGGTCGGCTCTCAGGCCGCCGTGCTTTTGCTTTTGATCTTGATCTGACTGCCCCAATAAGCCCGAGGCCGAACGCAGGTATTGCGCAGCGGGTAAACCGGCAGGACGCCGGTTTAGCCGCGCCGGGCCATGGATGGCCCGTCGCGGCGGCCCGCTTCGTGCTGCCGGAGTGAGGGAACGCCGAGCCTAGGCGAGGCGCCGACAGGCGGGGCAGACCGCTTTGGTTACTTTGCCGCTTTTTTTGCAAAGTGACTCGCTGTAAGAGCGAAACCCTAGGTGGCCGTTACCGAAGAAACGGATATGTACACAATCAATCACCCCACCATCTCCCGAACCCGATACCACAACATCCCCAACGCCAGCAGCGGCGAACGCAACACCTTCCCCCCAGGAAACGTCATATGCGGCACCTGGCTGAAAATATCCAACCCCCGGCTCTGCCCAGCCTGAATCCCCTCAGCCAACAACCGCGCACACCAGTGAGTCACGTTCAACCCATGCCCCGAATACCCCTGGGCATAGAACACATTCGGATGCTGCTTCAGGCGCCCCACCTGGGGAAAGCGATTGGCGGTGATGCCGATCTTCCCCCCCCACTGAAACTCAATCGCCGTATCCATCAACTGCGGAAAAACCTTGAGCATCTTCGGCCGCATATACCCCGCGATATCCACCGGATCACGCCCCGAATAATGACAAGCCCCCCCAAACAACAACCGCCGATCCGCCGAAAGGCGGTAATAATCCAACCCCACTTTCTGATCACACAACGCCAGGTTCTGCGGAATCAACTGATCAGCCACCCCAACCGACAGCGGCTCGGTCGCAATGATGTAGCTCCCCGCTGGCAGCACCTTGCCGCTCAACTTCGGCTCCAATTCCTCCAGATGCGCATTGCACGCCAGCACCAGGTTACCGGCGCGCACGGTGCCGGACGCGCAACGCACCTGCACCGTGTCGCCATGGATCAACTCCAGCACCGGGCTGTCTTCAAAGATCCGCACCCCAAGGGATTCGGCCACACCAGCCTCCCCCAGCACCAGGTTCAACGGGTGCAGATGCCCGGAGCCCATGTCCACCAGGCCACCGGCATACAAGCCTGAGCCAACCACCTGCGCCATATCCTGCGATGCCACCAACCGTGTTTCAGGCGCATACCCCAAGGCAGCCAGGCTCTCCAGCTCCCCCTGAAACGCCGCAAACTGCGCCGGCGTATTCGCCAACTCGCAAAACCCCCAGCGCAAATCACAGTCAATCCCGTGCTCGCGAATCCGCTCCCCCACCAGCGCCACCGAATCGATCCCGGCCTGCTGCAGGTAACGCACGCCCTCCTCCCCCACGTACCTGGCAAAGCCCGCTACGTCATGCCCAATCCCGCGAATCAGCTGCCCGCCATTGCGCCCGCTGGCGCCCCAGCCAATCCGCCGGGCCTCCAGCAAAATCACCGATAGCCCACGCTGGGCCAATTCGATGGCGGTATTGACCCCGGTGAACCCACCGCCGATCACACACACATCGGCGGTCAGGTCAGCCCCCAGCGCTGGGCGCCGGGGCATGGCGTTGGCCGAAGCCAGGTAATAGGAACGAGCGTGGTCGGAGGAGGAACGGTTCATTTGTTGGTCTTCACTTTGCTCCAGGACCGCGTCATCAAGCGCATGACGGCGGGCGTCGGGGTGGTGGAAATGTAGAGTTTGTCGAGCACTTCCTGGGACGGGTAGATCTCGGGGTTGTTCACCAGCTCGGGGGCCATGAAGGCCTTGGCCGCCGGGTTCGGGTTGGCGTAGCCGACGCTGGCGCTGACCTTGGCGATCACTTCAGGGTCCAGCAAGTAGTTGATGAAGGCATGGGCGGCTTTCGGGTTGGCGGCGTCCGCCGGGATGGCCAGCAGGTCGAACCACAGGTTGCTGCCTTCCTTGGGGATCGAGTAGGCGATGTTCACGCCGTTCTTGGCTTCCTTGGCACGGTTGGCCGCCTGGAACACGTCGCCGGAATAACCGAAGGCGACGCAGATATCACCGTTGGCCAGGTCCGAGATGTACTTGGAGGAATGGAAATAAGTGATGTACGGCCGCAGGGTCAGCAGCTTGGCCTCGGCCTGTTTGTAGTCTTCGGGATTCTCGCTGCGCGGGTCCTTGCCCATGTAGTTGAGGATCGCCGGGAACAGTTCATCCGCCGAGTCGAGGAACGCGACGCCGCACTCGTGGAGCTTCTTGATGTTCTCCGGTTCAAACAGCACGGCCCACGAGTCGATATGGTCGATGCCCAACACCTGCTTGACCTTGTCCACGTTGTAGCCGATGCCGTTGGTGCCCCACAGGTACGGCACCGAATGCTCGTTGCCCGGGTCGTTTTTCTCCAGCAGCTTGAGCAGCTTGGGGTCGAGGTTCTTGAAGTTGGGCAGCTGCGAACGGTCCAGCTTGAGGAACGCGCCGGCCTTTACCTGGCGCGCCAGGAAGTGGTTGGACGGCACCACCACGTCGTAGCCGGTACGGCCGGCAAGCAGCTTGCCCTCCAGGGTTTCATTGGAGTCGAACACGTCGTAGATCACCTTGATCCCGGTCTTGGCCTGGAAGTCGGCCAAGGTGGTCTCACCGATGTAGTCGGTCCAGTTGTACACACTGACCGTCTGCGCGGCGTGGCCCGCGCTGCTGAACAACGCCGCCAAGGCCAGCGGGAGAAGCTTTTTCACCAGACGCATATCGACACCCCTTTGCTTGATTGATTTTTATGTATTCATCCAGCCATTCTGCCCGTAGCAGCTGTCGAGC
>NZ_JACARK010000679.1:3009-3191 GCF_013386655.1 Pseudomonas sp. K5002
CGCTTGACCGCGACGTAGCCGCGCACAAACTTGTCCCCCAGGTACTGCTTGACGGTGTCGCACTCTTCCATGCGCGCCAGGGCGTCTTCGATGGTGATCGGCAGCCTCAGGTTGCGGCGCTCGTAGGCGCGGCCCTCCACCGGGGCGCTGGGCTCGACCTTTTCGATCATGCCGAGGTAGCC
>NZ_JACARK010000680.1:0-6108 GCF_013386655.1 Pseudomonas sp. K5002
ATGCGCCTGACACTGCTGGGCACCGGCGATGCGCGGCAAGTGCCGGTGTATGGCTGTGAGTGCGCCGCCTGTGGCCTGGCCCGCCATGACCAGAGCCTGCGCCGCCGCCCATGCAGCGCATTGATCGAGTGTGGCGACCAGCGCTGGTTGATCGACAGCGGGTTGCCCGACCTCACCGAGCGCTTCCCGCCGCGCAGCTTCAACGGGATTCTCCAGACCCATTACCATGCCGATCATGCCCAGGGTCTGCTGCATCTGCGCTGGGGCCAGGGGCTGGTGATTCCGGTGCATGGGCCGGTGGATCCGGAAGGGTTGTCCGACCTGTACAAGCACCCCGGCATCCTCGATTTCAGCCAGCCGTTTGCCGAGTTTGAAACCCGCCGGTTGGGTGAACTGAGCGTCACCGCGTTACCGCTGCTGCATTCCAAGCCCACCCTGGGGTATCTGCTGGAAGGTGAAGGGCGGCGCATTGCCTACCTTACCGACACCGTCGGCCTGCCACCCGCCACCCGCGATTGGCTGCAACGGGAGCCGCTGGATGTGCTGGTACTCGATTGCTCCATGCCGCCGCAACCGCAGGCACCGCGCAATCACAATGACCTGACGCTGGCGTTGCAATGTATTGAAGAGGTGGGTGCGCAGTTGGGGGTGCTGACCCATGTGGGGCATACGCTGGATGCGTGGTTGTTGCAGCATCGGCGAGAGTTGCCGCGGCATGTGACGGTGGGCTGGGATGGGCGGGTGATTTAAGCCCTTGCGCGAGAAATCTTTTAATTGATTAGCGCGTGTCAGAACCTTGGTTGTAGGTGAAAGATTTAATCAAGGGTAGGAAAGTTTCAAGTCTTGCTGATGAAGTTTACAACATCGGTGGCGAAAAATTTGGCTGCTTAATAGTTCCTACAATCAACTTCTCCTATCGTGTTGGATGGGCGAATTTTAATGTTTCAATACTTCTTGTGAAATAATCTCGGCTTGGTGAGTTGCGCTTTCTTGTGGCAGTTTAGTTGTCCCGGTGAAAAGGGTTTGCCGGGGGTGGGCCTTATTTAAAGAGGGTCTGTTATTCTGTGTCCTTAAGGAAGTTGTTGCATGATAGTTACTTCTCCTGTTTTTAACTCTTATGTACAAAACGTGGTAGCACCTGAAAGGTCGGGCGATCGTCATTCCGATAAAAAGTCCCACCCTGTAATGGGTCGACTGACACCCGGGCCGGACGTGTCAGACACGGTCTACGGTTTCAACTCCAATATCGCCAACCGCTCCATGAGTCTGCATTCACTCAGTAGTGCGCCAAGGTTCACCGTACGTGACAAAGGCGGAAACGATACGCTGGATTTCTCCGGGTTCAACCAGGCCCAGAGAATTGATCTGCGTGACGGCGCGGCTTCCAGCGTGGGCGGCCTGCACAATAACGTCTCGATAGCCAAGGGTTCCAGGGTGGAGAATGCCAAAGGGGGCGCAGGCCACGACTTGCTGATTGGCAACCAGGTTGGCAACGTCTTGACCGGTGGCGTAGGGGCCGACGTCCTTTGGGGCGTGGGGGGCAGCAATACCTTCCGTTATGAAAAGGCCAGTGACTCTACCTATCACAACGCGGACATGATCATGGATTTTGTCAGCGGCAGGGACAAGATTGATCTGGTGCCCATGATGAAAGAGGTCAATACACCCTTGCGGGTGGTTGAGGCCTTTACGGGGCGTATTGGCGATACGGTGGTGAAGTTCAATCCCCACAGTGGCCGCTACTTTGTTGCGGTAGACCTCACAGGCAACCGTGAGACAAGCTTCCTGGTTAAAAGCATTCACTTGATAAGACCGTCGGATTTACTAGGGCCTGTTACTGAAGTGCAGCGTCCGATATAAAATCTAATGCCGAGGCGCGTGCGGTTTTTTGAAGTGGGTTTGGTATTTATAAAAACCTGTTTGAGAGGCGTCCGCGCCTTGGTTTTTACTCCCCTGCAGGGGGGGTTACTTGGTCATGGGTTGTTTGGAATGCAAGTGAATTTCAGGGTCCCCTGGTGTTCGGTCGTATGCTGGCCAACGGGTTCAGGGGGCGCTTTCCATTAATTAAAAAGAGCGCGCGGTTTTCATGAATAGTTCTAAGCTGATAGCTGGCAAACCCTCGACCTACTATGTACCGGAGTCTGATCCCGGACCGTTTGGTGTCGGTGCCGGCAAGCCCACCTACACGACTGATCAGGCCGGCAAGCACATCACGCGGGACAACATGCGGTTTCAAGACCGTAACGGCGATAACAAAGTTGACCTGTCGTACACCGTCGACTCGAGTTTCACCCCGCAGCAGAAGCAACGTGTGTGCGAGGCGGTACAGTCCTGGCAGGACGTGGCCAACATCAACTTCAGGGAGCAGGCAGGTGGAACGGAAGGTACGGTGAACATCAGGAATAACCCTCGCGGTGACCTTGGCGTTGCTACCTTTCCGCGCGGGACGACCACCACAACAGCGACGATCGGCACCCGGGGTACCAATAGCGCGCCAGCCCTGGGCAGTCATTTTTCGGTCACCACGGTGCATGAGATCGGTCACGCCATCGGCCTGCAGCATCCGGGTAACTACAATGGCGGCGGCTCCAGCTACAACAGTGGCGCGGTCTATACCGGGGATACCAAGGCGCGCAGCGTCATGAGCTACTGGTCGGAGAAAAACCAACCCGGCCACGACTTCAAGTCGTTGAATCCATCTGCACCCATGATGGATGACATTGCGGCGGCCCAGCGGTTGTATGGGGCCAATCATCAAACCCGCAATACCGACACCACCTATGGCTTCAACTCCAATACCGAGCGCGAAGCGATGACCCTCAAGAGCGCCACGGACAAACCGATTTTCTGCGTATGGGACGGCGGCGGTGACGATACGTTGGACTTTTCCGGGTTCTCCCAGGACCAGAAGATTAACCTCAATGCCGAGTCGTTCTCTGATGTGGGCGGCTTGAAGGGCAATGTCTCGATTGCCAAGGGGTGTACGGTTGAAAATGCAACGGGTGGTGCAGGTCGCGACACCTTGATCGGCAATGAGGCGGGCAATCGGCTCAAGGGTGGAGCGGGTGCCGATACGTTACGCGGCGGCGGTGGGGCAGACATTTTTATCTACGACAAGGCCAGTGATTCCACGCCACAGCACCCTGACCTGATCGAGGACTTTACCAGCGGCACCGACAAGATTGATGTCTCGGGGGCATTAAAGGAGGCCGGTGTCAGCGGCCTGGTTTTTACCGATCGGTTCAGCGGCCGGGCAGGCGAGGCTGTGCTCAAGCATGACGCCACCACCGGCCGTGCAAGCCTGGAAATTGACCTGGCCGGGAAGGGCACGGCCGATCTGCGGGTGACCAGCAAGGGGGAAATCAAGCCTGGGGACGTGCACTGGGCCGGCCATAAACCGGACGTGCAACCCGTGCCCAGTGTGCTGCCTGCCCCGACGCCGACGCCGACGCCGCCAGTCGATCCGAAGACGGACACCCTTACGCAGTTGAACAAGATGGTCGCCAAGATGTTGGCCGTCCTGATGCAGTTGTTTCAACGCCTCGCCAAACCCTCTTGAGCGGTCAATCCAAACCGGCAGGCCAATTCCTCCTGCCCCTTGGGTGTGAGTCCAAGGGCGCGGCTATCCAAATCCTGGGTCACCCATCTACGGCGGATGAAGCTTTCCAGCAAAGCGGCCCCCAACGCGCCGGCCAGATGCGGGCGCCGCATGCTCCAGTCCAGGCACGAACACGCAAAACGACGCCGTTGCGCTCGAAGCGTCAGCACGTCCACACCCAATTCGGTCATGGCCTTTTCACCTGCTGCGGTGAGCTGGTAGGTACTGTCGCCTACCATCCAGCCGGACGCGATGAAATGGTCATGCAGACGCACCGCCAGCGTCCCGGCCATGTGGTCGTAACAGGTCCGGGCGAATTGCAATCGAGTGGGCGTGGTTGATACGAACGTCGTCGTGGTGTTTCTGCTGATCACCATCAACGCTTCAATCACCTGAGCGACGTGAGGGCCCGCGAGGCTGTAATACCGGTGCCGGCCCTGTGTATGCAGCTTCACCAGCCCATCGTCCTTGAGGCGTGCCAGATGAGCGCTGGCGGTGGAGGCACTGACCTCGGCGATGACTGCCATTTCGGTGCTGGTGCGCGCGTGGCCGTCCATCAATGCGCAGAGCATTCTGGTGCGGGCCGGTTCCGCAATCGCGCCGGCAACCCGGGAGAGGTCGGAGTCGTCGTTATGGGCGTTCATATTTCGTTCCTGAACGAATCGTTGCGGTGGGCGGTGGCTGATAGTAGCGGTTCTTTAAGAACAGGGAGTACGCAATGACACCGCTGGAAGCTGCTACGCATCACGATCCCTATGATTTTTACACAGGCCTGAGGCTTAACGGCGGACTGCTGTTCGATGAAGGTCTCGGGTTATGGGTCGCCAGCACTGCCAGGATAGTGGAGGCCGTTCTGGCACATCCCGATTGCCGGGTGCGTCCGTTGCACGAGCCGGTGCCTGCGGCTATTGCGCAAGGTGCGGCCGGGCAGGTGTTTGCGGCGTTGATGCGCATGAATGAAGACGCCGGCCATCGGTGTCCAAGGGCGGTAATCGAACCGGCGCTGGCCTCGGTAGAGGTCATGAATGTCCAGGCCTGCATCGGTCACCCGGGGGCCGACCTGAGCGAATTAATGTTCACGTTACCCGTGTCTGCCGTTGCATATGGGCTGGGTTTTCGCAGCGACCAGTTGCGGGAAGTCGCCCAACTGACACGTGATTTTGTCGCCTGCCTTTCGCCCCTGAGCACTGAGGTTCAACTGCACGACGCACACGCCGGGGCGAGCAGGCTCAGGGAGATGTTCAGCGGGGTGCTGGAGCAAACAGCCTTGCGGGCGCACATCCTTCGCAACTACCAAGCCAGTACCTGGGAAAACCTTGGCGCATTGACCGCCAATCTGATCGGACTGCTGTCACAGACCTGCGAAGCGAGCGCCGGCCTTATTGGCAACACCCTGGTCACGCTGCATCGGTTTCCCGATCTGCTGGCGCGCATTCAGGGCACGCCGACCCTCGCCGTCGCGCTGGTCGAAGAGGTGGCCCGCTACGATTCTCCGGTGCAGAACACCCGGCGATTTGTGGCCCGGCGTTGCACGATTGGCGACAGGGTTCTGGAGGCGGGTGACACCGTGCTGGTGCTGCTGGCCTCGGCCAATCGGGACGCGGCCGCGAACCCTGCGCCCGAGGTTTTTCTACTTGAGCGACAGCAACGACGAATCTTCAGTTTTGGCGCTGGAAGGCATCAGTGCCCCGGTCAAAACATCGCGGTGAGTATCGCTGCGCAAGCGATCCAGGATTTGCTCCTGCGCCAGCCAGAGGTGTTGGCGGTGCCGCGCGCGTTCAGTTATTGGCCATCGCTGAACGGACGTATTCCCCACTTTGACAGCTGAGGATCAGCGCACCACTCCCTCCATAAACTCGATAAACGCCCGGGCCTTGGCGCTGACCATCCGGCCTGTCGGCAACACGGCCCACAAGTCCCGGGGCGGCAGTTCCCAGTCGGTCAGCACGGCCTTGACCTCGCCACTGGCGATCTCCGGCATGAACATCCAATCGGCGGCCATCGCCAACCCCTGGTGAGACAGCACGCCGGCGCGAATGCCTTCGGAGGACGTGACGCGCAGGCGCCCGCGCGCGACGACAGGGCATTGCCGGGCAGCTTGAGTGAACGTCCAACAGGTACTTTCGCTCAAGCTATAGATCACCGCCTGATGGTGCAGGAGGTCTTCCGGGGAGTGGGGTTCGCCATGGCGCTCGAAATAGGCAGGGGTGCCGAAAATCCGGCTGGGGCTTTGGCCGATCTTGCGGGCGGTCAGGCCGGAGTCGCTCAGGTTGCCGATGCGCAGCGCAACGTCGATGCCTTCTTCCACCAGATTGAGCACGCGGTCGTCGAGTACGACGTCGACATTCAGGCCGGGGTGTTGCTCAAGAAACGGGCCCAGGTTGGGAATGATCTGCAAGCGGCAAAAAGTCACGCCCGCGCTGACGCGCAAGGTGCCCGACAGGCCATTGCCGGCGCTTCGGGCGGTGTCGTCGGCATCGTTGGCTTCGTCGACGGCGCGCTTGGCCTTT
>NZ_JACARK010000681.1:0-2210 GCF_013386655.1 Pseudomonas sp. K5002
GCCAAACCCGCTGGGCTCGTCGCCGCCCATGGCCAGGCGTACGAAGGGTTCGAAGATCTTTTCGCGGTTTTCCGGCAGCACGCCCGGGCCGTCATCATCCACATGCAGCACCAGGTGCTGGCCCTGGCACGCGGCGCTGACGTTCACCCGTTCGCGGGCGTAGTTAATGGCGTTGCTTAACAGGTTGCGCACGATCAGATGCAGCAGGGCGCGGTCGCCGATCAGTTCCAGGTCGGCCGGGTCGGTGTCCAGGGTCAGCAAGCGATGGTGCCCGTCCAGCAGGGCAAACTCCTGCTGCAGCCAGGCATGGAGATTGATTGGCTCATGCTGCAGGTCGCTGGGTGCATCGGCCAGCCGGGCAAAGGCGAGGCTGGCGCGAACCAGCGACTCCAGTTCTTCGATATCGGTGTGCAGGCGCTCTTGCAGGCGGGTGCGGGTGTCGGGGTCGGCGCTTTTACTCAGCAGTGCCAGGGCAAAACGCATCCGCGCCAGGGGTGTGCGCAGTTCGTGGGACACCGCCTGGGAAACCTCCCGGTGGCGTTCGCCCATCGAGCTGATGTCCAGCGCGTGCCGTTGCAAGGTCAGCAGCAGCGGCGCCCACTCCTGGCTCATCGCGGGCAGCAGCGTGTTGGGCGAGCGGGCGAGGGTAGCAATGCAGGCATTGAGGGCATCGAGGTCATGGGTGTATTTGCGCCGGGCACGCAGGGCAATCCAGAGAAACAGCAGTACCGGCAGGCCGGCGACACAGGCGGTCACCCAGTACACCGGATATTGCAGCAGGTCCTTCACTTCGGCGGTTCCCCACAAGGGGCCGAATTGAATCACCGTGTCATCGTCCAGCGGGAAGTAGGTGACGTCCTCATCACTGTTCTGCGCCGGTTGATGGTGGTCGAGCATCACAATAGCTTCAGGCGGCAGCTCGATATCATCCTTTTTCACCAGGCTCACCGGGTACTGAAAGCGTGCTTGCAGTGACTCGATGCGCGCCTCCCGTTGTTCGGCGGGCAAGGCCTTGAGTTGCTCGGCAACCAGATAACCCGGCCCGGCCATCAGCCGCAGAAAACTGTAGTCGCCGATAAACACCGAGGCGTTCGAGCACAACCACAACAGGTAAAAAGTGAGGGCGGCCCAGCTGGTGCCGGCCGCGATGGCCATCCACGGGCGGACTTTAGACAGCATGCTGGCTCCCCGTCGGGATTTCGACGAACAGGTATCCCTGCGCCGTGATGGTCTGGATGGTCACGGGGCACTCAAGGCTCATCAGCTTTTTGCGCAAGCGCGACACCCGCATATCAATCGATCGGTTCAGCCCGTCGTACTCCAGGCCGCGCAGGCGCTGGAGCAGCTTTTCCCGGGTCAGCAATACGCCGCAATGGCGGGCAAAGATGGCGAGTAACTCGAATTCGGCCACCGAAAACTGCAAGGGCGCCTCGCCGAGCCAGGCGAAGTGGTTGTTCAGGTCCAGCCGAAAAGCGCCCCACTGGTAGTAACTGCGGGGGGCCTGGGGATGGCGGCGCAGCAGCGAGCGGATCCTTGCCAGCAACAGTTGCGGGTCGATCGGCTTGACCACGTAGTCGTCGGCCCCGGCGGCAAACCCCACCAATTGTTCGGCGTTCTCGTCCAGGGCCGTCATCATCAGGATCAGCCCAGGGTAGTGGTCGCGAATCTGTCGGCACAGGGTAAAACCGTCGATGCCCGGCAGCATCACATCGAGGATCAACAGTGCCGGTTGTTCATCCTGGATACGCTGGGCGGCGTGGTCGCCACGGTGTTCCACTGCGACGGTAAAGCCTTCGGCGCGCAGGAACTCGGCCGTCAGTGCCGCCAGGGGCAGGTCGTCTTCGATCAGCAACAGGGTATCGGACATGGCTCAGCAGGATCGTTGCCAAAAAGTGCGCAGAGTGTTGCGCCCTTGCCCCCGGCTAGGCAAGGGCTGATCATCACGGCGTCACGGGCTGCTTGCGGAAGGCGGGCTGCGGTGTTTTCACCGGCCGGTACAGCAGGAAGTAATAGGCGCCCAAACAAATCAGCCAGCTGAAAATTGCCGTCCACACGTTGTGGGAAAGAAAGTGCGCCCCTTGCATCGTGCGGCTCACCGAAAGCACCGTGCCCAGGCCCAGCGCAAACATGAACGCCGAGCGCGCCATCCGCGGTCGGCGATCCCTCAGGGCAAAAAACAACGCAAACAGCGCAAACCCGGTCGCCGCATG
>NZ_JACARK010000682.1:0-2043 GCF_013386655.1 Pseudomonas sp. K5002
CGGCGTGGGCAAATCCACCACCGCCGCCAACCTGGCCCTGGCCCTGGCCCGGGAAGGCGCGCGGGTCGGGATTCTCGACGCCGACATCTATGGCCCGAGCCAGGGCGTGATGTTTGGCATCCCGGAAGGCACCCGGCCGAAGATCAAGGACCAGAAATGGTTCGTGCCGATCGAGTCCCATGGCGTGGAAGTCATGTCCATGGCCTTCCTGACCGACGACAACACACCGATGGTCTGGCGCGGCCCGATGGTATCCGGTGCGTTGCTGCAACTGGTCACGCAGACCGACTGGGGCAACCTGGACTACCTGGTGATCGATATGCCGCCCGGCACCGGCGATATCCAGCTGACCCTGGCGCAGAAAGTGCCGGTGGCCGGCGCGGTGATCGTCACCACACCGCAGGACCTCGCGCTGCTGGATGCCCGCAAGGGTGTGGAGATGTTCCGCAAGGTCAACATCCCGGTGCTGGGCGTCGTGGAAAACATGGCGGTGCACATCTGCTCCAACTGCGGCCACGCCGAGCATCTGTTCGGTGAAGGCGGCGGCGAGAAGCTCGCGACCCAGTACGGCGTGGAACTGCTGGCGTCGTTGCCGCTGTCCATGGGGATTCGAGAGCAGGCTGATGGCGGCAAGCCGACGGTGGTTGCCGAGCCCGATGGCCAGATTGCCATGGTCTACCAGGAGCTGGCGCGCCACGTAGGCGCGCGAATCGTCCTGCAGGAAGCAGAGGCCCAGGCAATGCCGACGATTACTGTCAGCGACGACTGATCCACCGGATGGGAAAAAAGCCTCGACCTTGTCGGGGCTTTTTCTTGCCTGGTGAACACCAACGAGGCGTTTTTTACTCTTTTACGTAATTGCTGGTGTAAGCATTCACTTACTTTTTCGTAAGCGTTTGGGTTTTTTCATCGGCGGGGGCGTCTTGAATTGATTGCCTATATTTCTATCTTATTGAAATATAACGATTATTTATTCGCGTTTGAGCGCGTGAATCGAAAACTCGGCGGGTTGGATCCCGTTGAACTTCCCCGTGAACTCTCTAAGATCAGTCCTGTGTCCACGGATTGACACAGTCATCAAGGAACGATGATTCAGGGAACCTCGCAGGATGCGATTCATCAGGACGATGAAAAGGAACACAGGGACTAGGGAAAAAATGTGGGCGGGTCATACCGCCCCTTTTTTTTGCCTGTAGAAAAGTGAAACCCGCCCCGCAGAAATGCAAAAAGGCCCGCAAGGGGCCTTTTGGAGGGCATCGACGCTATCAGCGTTCGAGGTCGGCAATCTTGCCTTTTTTGCCATCCCACTCTGCCGCATCCGGCATCGGGTCTTTGCGCTCAGTGATATTCGGCCAGATTTCCGCCAGCTCAACGTTCAACTGAATAAATTCCTGCATCTCTGCCGGGACTTCGTCCTCGGAGAAAATAGCGACGGCCGGGCATTCTGGTTCACACAGGGCGCAGTCAATGCACTCGTCCGGGTGGATGACCAGGAAATTCGGGCCTTCGTAGAAGCAGTCCACCGGACACACTTCTACGCAGTCGGTGTACTTGCACTTGATGCAGTTGTCGGTGACGACGAAGGTCATTTCTAATTTTCTCCTCAGGCGGCGGCAGCGAAACCCTTTGTGGCAGGGCTCGCGAGGTTCGGGAGCGATAGTCTGCAGGCCAGGCTAAAAGCCCGCAGCATCCCAAACCGCGCGAGAGTCTACCAGCTTGCAAGCGTCTGCGTTATATCCGAGTCTTCAGTGCATATAACATTTCGAGCGCTTTTCGCGGCGTCACGTCATCCAGGTCAAGCTTAGCCAACTCATCCAGTACCGGATGAGGCAGGCTGGCGAACATGTCGCTCTGGTGCGGCGCGCTGGGTTTGTTGCTGGCCTTGGCCGGGCTGGCCACGGGAATCTCATGGGGCAGCGCTGTTTCTTCCAGGCGGCTCAGGTGCTCGCGAGCACGGGTAATCACCTCGGCCGGCACCCCCGCCAGTTGCGCCACGGCCAGGCCGTAACTCTGGCTTGCCGGGCCGGGCAGCACGTGGTGCAG
>NZ_JACARK010000683.1:0-6580 GCF_013386655.1 Pseudomonas sp. K5002
GTCATCAGGATCGGCCGGAAGCGCAACAGCGCCGCCTGGTAGATCGCGGTTTGCGGGTCCAGACCCTGGTTGCGCTCAGCGTCGAGGGCAAAGTCGATCATCATGATCGCGTTCTTCTTCACGATGCCGATCAGCAGGATGATGCCGATGATCGCGATCATCCCCAGGTCGTTGCCACTGAGCAGCAAGGCCAGCAAGGCGCCCACCGCTGCCGAGGGCAAGGTCGAGAGGATGGTGATCGGGTGGATGTAGCTCTCGTAGAGCACCCCGAGCACGATGTACATGGTCACCACCGCCGCCAGGATCAGCAGCAAGGTACTCGACAGCGAAGCCTCGAATGCCTGGGCCGCGCCCTGGAACTGGGTCTGCACGCCCACCGGCATGCCGATGTCTTTCTGGGTCTGGTTGATCAGGTCGACGCCCTTGCCCAGCGCCACGCCGGGGGCCAGGTTGAACGACATCATCACCGCCGGGAACTGACCGATATGCGCGATTGCCAACTGGGCCTGGCGCTGTTCCACATGGGCCAGGCTCGACAGCCGCACCTGGCCACCGTCGGTGGTTTTCACATGGATCTGGTTCAGGGCGTCCGGGCCGAGGGTTTCACCGGACTGGGCCTGCAATACCACGCGGTACTGGCTGGCCTGGGTGTAGATGGTGGATATCTGCCGCTGGCCGAACGCGTCGTACAGCGCGTCGGTGATGGTCGACACCGACACACCAAGGCGCGATGCGGCGTCACGGTCGATCACCAGGTACACCTGCAGGCCCTTGTCCTGCAGGTCGCTGGCGACGTCGGAGAGTTCCGGCAACTGGCTGAGGGCGTGTACCAGCTTTTCACTCCACAAGGCCAGCAGCTCGGCGTCCGGCGAGGACATGCTGAACTGGTACTGGGTACGGCTGACGCGGTCTTCGATGGTCAGGTCCTGCACCGGCTGCATGAACAGGCGAATCCCCACCAGCTTGTCCAACTGCGGCTGCAGGCGCGTGATGATCTGCGCCGCGCTCAGGTCCCGTTCGCCGTGGGGCTTGAGGTTGATCAGCAGGCGACCACTGTTGAGGGTGGCGTTATCACCGTCTACCCCGATATAGGACGACAGGCTCTCCACCGCCGGGTCTTCGAGGATAATCTTCGCCAGTTCCTGCTGGCGCTGGCTCATCGCCGCAAAGGAAATCGACTGTGGCGCTTCGGAAATGCCCTGGATCACGCCGGTGTCCTGCACCGGGAAGAAGCCCTTGGGCACCACCATGTACAACGCCACGGTCAGGCCCAGGGTGGCGATGGCCACCAGCAGGGTCAGCGGCTGATGCTTGAGCACCCACTGCAACTTGCGCCCGTAGGCCTCGATCAGCCAGTCAATCCAGGCGCCGCTGGCCTTGTAGAAACGGCCCTGCTCTTCCTCTTTCGGCTCACGCTTGAGCAACCGCGCGCACATCATCGGCGTCAGGGTCAGGGACACCACCAGGGAAATCAGGATCGCCACCGCCAGGGTGATCGCGAATTCACGGAACAGTCGCCCCACCACGTCCGCCATGAACAGCAGCGGGATCAATACCGCGATCAGCGACAGGGTCAGGGAAATCAGGGTGAAGCCGATCTGCTTGGCGCCCTTGAGCGCCGCATTGAGCGGTGTATCGCCTTCCTCGATGTAGCGGGAAATGTTCTCCAGCATCACGATGGCGTCGTCCACCACGAAACCGGTGGCGATGGTCAGCGCCATCAGCGTCAGGTTGTTGATGGAGAAACCGGCGAGGTACATCACGCCGAAGGTGCCCACCAGGGACAGCGGCACGGCGATGGACGGAATGATGGTCGCGCTGAAGCGGCGCAGGAACAGGAACGTCACCATCACCACCAGGGCAATGGCGATCAGCAATTCGTGTTGTACATCCTTGACCGAGGCCCGGATGGTCTGGGTACGGTCGGTAAGCACCGTCACGTCCAGGCCCGCCGGCAGGTTGTCGGTGATGCTTGGCAACAGCGCCTTGATGCGGTCCACCACCTCGATGACGTTGGCCCCGGGCTGGCGCTGGATGTTCAGCAGGACCGCCTGGTTTTCGTTGGCCCAGGCCGCGAGGCGTTCGTTCTCGGCGCCGTCGACGATCTGCGCCACATCCTTGAGCCGCAACGGCGCGCCGTTGTTGTAGGCGAGGATCAGTTCGGCGTATTCCTTGGGCGAGACCAACTGGTCGTTGGCGTCGAGCATCGACACCCGCGTGGGGCCGTCAAAGTTACCCTTGGGCTGGTTGACGTTGGAGGCGGCGATCAGGGTGCGCACATCCGACAGGTTCAGGCCGTTGGCCGCCAGGGCCTCGGGGTTGACCTTGATCCGCACCGCCTGGCGCTGGCCGCCGGCGATGCTGACCATGCCGACGCCGCTGATCTGCGCGATCTTCTGCGCCATGCGCGTGTCGACCAGGTCATTGAGCTTGGGCAGCAACATGGTCTTGGAGGTGATGGCCAGGGTCAGCACCGGGGTATCCGCCGGGTTGACCTTGTTGTACACCGGCGGCGCCGGCAGGTCCTTGGGCAGCAGGTTGGTGGCGGCGTTGATCGCGGCCTGCACCTGTTGCTCGGCGACATCCATGTTGATGTCGAGGTTGAAACGCAGGGTCAGCACCGAGGCGCCGCCGGAGCTGGTGGACGCCATCTGGGTCAGGCCGGGCATCTGCCCGAACTGACGCTCAAGGGGCGCCGTGACCGCGCTGGTCATTACGTCCGGACTGGCGCCGGGGTACAGGGTCATCACCCGGATGGTCGGGTAATCCACCTGGGGCAAGGCCGAGACCGGCAGCAGGCGATAAGCGATCACGCCGGCCAGGACAATGGCCAGCATGCTCAGGGTAGTGGCTACCGGGCGAAGGATGAACAGCCGCGAGAGGTTCATGCGCCGCCCTTTTGCGCCTTGGCGGCATCAGCCGGGCCTTGTTGCGTCTTGGCTGCCGGTTGACCCTGGAGGTGTTCGGTCGGCGTGGTCGGCACTTCAGCGCTGTCGTTGACCACTTCAATGTCACTGCCGTCCTTCAGGCGGTCGGTGCCTTCCAGCACCACGCGGTCGCCGGCGGCCAGGCCTTGCTTGACCACGGTGTTGTCGCCGTCGGAATCACCGATCACCAGCGGACGCACCTTGACCTTCTTGTCGCCATCGAGCACGTAGACGAAGGTGCCGGTATTGCCGAACTGAATCGCCGCCGACGGCGCCAGCACCACGTTGTGCAGGGTGTCGGCCAGCAAGTGCACGTTCACGAACTGGTTGGGGAACAGCGCCTGGTCCTTGTTATCGAACCGCGCCTTGAATTTCAGGGTGCCGGTGGTGACGTCGATCTGGTTATCGAGGCTTTGCAGCACGCCCGTGGCTTTCACCGCGACATCGCCACGGTCCCAGGCTTCCACCGGCAGCTTGTTGCCGGCGTGATAACGCGCCAGCACGGTTTCCAGGGTGTTTTCCGGCAACGTGAAGACCACGCTGATGGGTTGGGTCTGGGTGATCACCGCCAGGAAGGTGGTGTCGTTGGCGGCGACGAGGTTGCCCACGTCTACCTGGCGCAGGCCGACACGACCGGTGATCGGGGCGCGGATCTTGGTGAATTCGAGGTTCAGCTTGGCGTCATCCACCGCGCCCTGGTTGGTCTTGACCGTGCCCTGGTACTGCAACACCAGTGCTTCGGCGGTGTCCAGGGTCTGCTTGGCGATACTGTCCTGGGCATACAGGTCGCGATAACGCTGCACGTCGACCTGGGCGTTTTTCAGCTGGGCCTGGTTCTGCAGCAACGTGCCCTGGGCCTGGAGCAAGGCATTCTGGTAACTGCGCGGGTCGATTTCCGCCAGCAGGTCACCGGCCTTGACCATCTGCCCCTCTTCAAAGGCGATCTTGACCAGCTCTCCGCCAACCCGGCTGCGCACATTGATGGTGTTGAGTGCCGTCACCGTACCCAGCGCCTTGTAGTACACCGGGAATTCGCCCAGCACCGCCGGCGCCACACGCACCGGCACCGGGCCGGTAGAACCCCCAAAGCCCGGGCGCATCATCCCCGACTTGCCGGCATGCCCGGCGGGCTTCTTCTCGGCGCTGTCCTTGTGGCTGGTGCCAGGCCAGAACTTCCAGCACAGGCCGGCAATGACCAGCAGCACAAGGAGGCCGAACAGCCAGCGGCGGGAGTGACGAGGGGTGGATTGCATGGAGTGATCAACCATTGGGTGCGAGAGCTTCTTCTTCGGGAGGCTGAAAGATAAGCACTGGGGCGCGTTAAGAAAAGCGCCTTTACCGGCTATTTACCTTGGATTACAACTTTTAACTTCTGTGCTTAGTCCATTCGCTATCTGGCTAAGCATCTGAAGCACAAATAAAAACGGCCTGGACTAGGCCAGGCCGTAATACTGCATCACGCGTGTTACTGCAAAACGACAGTAATGCGTAGTAACAGTTACTTCAAAACAGCCAGGGCTGCCTCGTAGTTCGGCTCTTGGCCAATTTCGCTGACCAGTTCGCTGTGCAGCACGTTGTCGTTCTCGTCCAGTACCACGACGGCACGGGCGGTCAGGCCGCGGAGCGGGCCATCAGCAAGCGCTACACCGTAGTCGACAGCAAACGCTGCCTCACGGAAGTCCGACAGGTTCTTCACGTTTTCCAGGCCTTCGGCACCGCAGAAACGCGCCTGGGCAAATGGCAGGTCGGTGGAGATGCACAACACTACGGTGTTGTTCACGTCGTTGACCTGAGCGTTGAACTTGCGAACCGAAGTGGCGCAGGTCGGGGTATCAACGCTTGGGAAAATGTTCAGCACTTTGCGCTTGCCGGCGAAAGTCGCCAGGGTCGCGTCAGACAGGTCGCCGGCAGTCAGGGTGAAGTCTGGCGCCTTGGCGCCGACTTTCGGCAAATCGCCTTCGACCTGGACAGGGTTGCCTCGGAGGGTAACTTGAGCCATGAACGGAATCCTTCTAGTGGTGGTAGTGAAACGAATTTCAGGTGCCGAAGTTAAACACAAAGTTCGATGGGCACCTATGGGCGGACGCAAATTGTCATGGTGCAAGGCTCAACGCCCCGCCGCCACGAACCCGCGCTGCAGATCCTCGATCAACGCCTCCACATCCTCCAGCCCCACATGCAGGCGCACCACCGGGTTCAATCCACGGTCGGCGGCGTTCTGGCGATCCTGTGTATCGGCCAGGGTCACCAGGCTTTCAAAGCCGCCCCAGGATGCGCCCAGGCCAAACAGCTGCAGGCCGTCGATAAACCGTTCGACGTAGCCGGCATCCGCGCGGTCGAGTTCGAAGGACAGCAAACCGTTGCTCCCGCTGAAGTCACGCTTCCACAGCGCGTGGCCAGGATGCTCCGCCAGTGCCGGATGAAACACCCGCTTGACCTGCGGCTGCGCCTGCAACCACTGGGCAATCTTCAACGCCTGGCGCTCGTGCACGTCCAGCCGAGAGGCCAGGGTGCGTGCGCCACGCAGGATCAGGTAGGCATCGTCGGCACTCACTGCATTGCCAAAGGTATCGCTCATTTTCGCCAGGGCCGGCCATGCCGCTTCGGTGGTGCAGACGCTGCCCATCATCACGTCACTGTGGCCGCCAAGGTACTTGGTCAAGGCCATGATCGAGATGTCGGCACCCAGCGCCAGCGGGCGGTACAGGTACGCCGAGCCCCAGGTGTTGTCCACCGCCAACAGAATTCCCCGCGGCTTGCAAAGTGCGGCTAGCGCGGGCAGGTCACACAGCTCATACAGCAGCGAACCTGGCACTTCGGCGTAGACCATTTTGGTGTTGGCCTGCAGTTGCGCTTCCAGGCCGCTGCCGTCCGGGGCGAAATAGCTGACTTCGATGCCGAATGGCTGGAGGAACTCCCGGGCCAGTTTGCGCACCGGCGAATAGACGGCGTCGGTGATCAACACATGGTCGCCGGGCCGCAGGTAGGCCAGGAACGTCTGCGCCGCGGCGGCGAGCCCGGTGCCATACAGCCGTGTGCGATAGCCCCCCTCAAGTTCGGTGACCAGGTCTTCAAGGGCAAAAGCGGTGGGATTGCCGCGTGCGCCGTAACTCAGGACCCGCTCACTGTCGCGTCGGGAGCGCGCGTCACGCATCTGGGCCAGGTTGTCGAACAGCACGGTGCTCAGGCGGGTGATCGGTACGTTCACCGCCCGACCACCATTGCCGCCTTCGGTACGCGCCGCGTGAATCAGCCGGGTACGCACGCGTGACGCGGGCAACAACGGCTTGAGACTGGCGATTTCCGCTTCGCTCATCTGTGCCAACAGGCCAATTTCCCAGGCGAGATATTGGCGGGCAGCGTCCTTGTTGCCGCTGTGACGGTCGTGGGTGAAGAACAGGAAGTCGATGCACTGGTTGTCCGGAGGCGTTTGCGCATCCTCGATCACCGGCAAACCGGCCGCAACCCACGCGGAATAGCCGCCGTCGAGCAAACGCACATCGCCGCCCAAGCCCAACGCAGCAAAAGCGGCCAGTGCCGGATCATCAGCCAGCAGCACCAGTGGACGCCCACCAGCGGTCAACCGCGAACGAATCGACCAGCGCGAACCGACAATCCGGCCCTTGCGATGGATCATGCTCGGGCGCAGGTCC
>NZ_JACARK010000684.1:0-2137 GCF_013386655.1 Pseudomonas sp. K5002
TCAACCCCACGCCACGGGGTTTGGCGATGGTGCGTCACCTGGTGAGCAACGACGGTGGCGACCCCGATGGCGTGATCCTGGTGGACAGCGGCGTGCGTGAGTTGCGGCCCGAACAGTTGGCCGAAGGCATCGCCGATGCCAGTTTCGGCGGCTACTGGGCCTGGGAAGCGTTGATGCACAGCCCAATCGAAGCAGAACGCCGGGTGGTGTTGCCGGTGGATCAGATTGGCGCACCGGCGTATCACAGCTACCTGTTGGGCGCCCACGAACGAACCCTCGCCGAGCAGCCCGGGTTGGTGCGTGATTTCCTCGCGGCCACTGCCCGTGGCTATCTCGCAGTGGCCGAAGAGCCAGCCATCGCGCTGGCGGCCTATGAGCACACCACACCGTATTTCCCGGCGGAATTGCTCAGCGCATCCCTGCACAAAATCGCTCCGACCTGGCTGCATGACGGTCGTTGGGGCGAGCAACGCCAGGCGCTGCTGAAACCTTATGCCGAGTGGCTGCACGAGCACGCGGTGCTCGACAATCCGCAGGTGTGGCAAGGGGCAACCAGCAACGCCTATCTGCCCGGGGCGGCGGCATGAATCCACAACGCACCGCCCATGGCCTGGGGCTTGATCCGGTAGCTGCCGACTGGCCAGCGCTGCACGAAGCAGATATCCAACAGCTGCTGCACGAGTACCCGCAACTGGGTCAACTGCGCAGTTTGCATTGGCACAGCCCGCGACCGTTCTCCGCTGCCGGGCTGATCAATACCGGCAGCGCCACCCTGTTCGTCAAACGGCATCACCGGCACGTGCGCAAAGCCGCATGGCTGGAAGAAGAACACCGCCTGATCGCCCACCTGCATCGCCACGGCGCACCGGTTGCCGCAGTGGTGCCGAACCGCCACGGTGCAACGGCCACGACGCAAGGTGAATGGACCTACGAGATTCACCATGTCGCCGAGGGCCTTGACCTGTACCGCGATGCGCTGTCGTGGTCGCCCTTCCAAAGCACTCAACATGCGCAGGCGGCGGGTGTGGCGCTGGCTCGATTGCACATCGCAGCCGAGCACTACAGCGCACCCCGCCGTCAAACAGAAGTGCTGCTGGCCAATGCCCGGGTGATCGAACAACCCGCGCCACTGGCCGCGATCGCCAATACCCCGGCGCTGACCGAGTACCTTGCCGACAAGGATTGGCACGCACGGCTGACCGAGCTGCTGTTGCCCTGGCACGCGCCCCTGCAACCCTTGCTGCACCAACAACCGGCGCTCTGGACCCATAACGACTGGCACGCCTCGAACCTGCTGTGGCATGCAGACGGCAACGTCGCCAGCGTGCTGGACTTCGGCCTCGCCGACCGCACCTTCGCCCTCTACGACCTGGCGACCGCCATCGAACGCAACGCCGTGCCCTGGCTGGACCTGGACAGCGGTGGCCTGGCAGCAGCGGACCTCGACAGCGTCGACGCATTGCTCACCGGCTATCACCGGGGCCGGCCATTGAGCGCCCAGGACCTGCACACCCTGAGCGCCCTGCTGCCGTTGGTGCATGTGGATTTTGCCCTGTCCGAAATCGCGTACTACCAAGGCGTAGTGGGTTCCACCAGCAGTGCCGACGTGGCCTATCACGCCTACCTGCTGGGCCATCTGCAGTGGTTTGCCGGTGCCCAGGGGCAACGATTGCTCAACCACCTGCGGCGAAAATCCGTATGAGTATCCTGGTCGATACCGATTGGCTGCATGCCCACCTCGGGGAGCCCGGGCTGGTGATACTGGACGCCACCGTCGTCCTGCCGTCCCCGCGTTTTGACGGTGATTACCGGGTCGCCAGCGGTCATGCCGGTTGGCTGCACGCACATATCCCCGGCGCACGGCATGCCGACTTGCTGACCGATCTGGCCGACGTTCAAGCGAGCTACAGCTTCGCCCTGCCAACACCACAAGCCCTGATTCAGGCACTGGCGAATCTGGGTGCAGGCGTCGGCAGCAACGTGGTGATCTACGATCGCGCCGACGGTTTCTGGGCCGCACGCCTGTGGTGGATGCTGCGCGGGCTGGGCATTCACGCCGGCGTGCTGGACGGTGGTTTCAACGCCTGGCAACGGGCGGGGTTACCGCAGCACAGCCGGCAGCCTGCAAACACACCCG
>NZ_JACARK010000685.1:0-11738 GCF_013386655.1 Pseudomonas sp. K5002
CCGGGGTGATGTGCCGCGTCGCTTCGCCGATCAGGTTGGCCGGGACCTGCACTTCATGTTGCCCGCCCACCGCAGCGGCCAGCGCAGCCAGGGTCGGCTGGCCGAACAGCACCCGCACATCGGCGCTCAGCTCGAGCTGGCGCATGCGCTCGATCAGCTTGACCGCCAGCAACGAATGGCCGCCCAGCTCGAAAAAGTTGTCCTGGCGCCCGACCCGGTCGACCTTGAGCAGGTCTTGCCAGAGATTCGCGATCGCGGTTTCCACCGCGCCTTGTGGCGCTTCATAACCACGACGGGCCAGGGCATCGGCACCGGGTGCCGGCAAGGCCTTGCGGTCGAGTTTGCCGTTGGCCGTCAGGGGCAGCGCGTCCAGCTTTACGTAGGCCTGCGGCACCATGTAATCCGGCAAGCGTGATTTAAGATGGGCGCGAAGCGCTTCAATCGCTACCGGCGCATGCTCGGTGAACCAGGCCAACAGCTGCCCCTCGCGTACCAGCACCACCGCTTCGGTGACCCCTTCATAACCCGCCAGGGCGGACTCGATTTCCCCCGGCTCGATACGCACGCCGCGAATTTTTACCTGGTCGTCGTTGCGGCCCAAATATTCAATATTCCCATCCGGCAGCCAACGCGCCAGGTCGCCGGTGCGGTACATGCGGCCTGGGTTGAATGGGTCATCAAGGAAGCGCTCTGCGGTCATGTCCGGGCGGTTCAAATAGCCCCGCGCCACGCCTTTCCCGCCGACGTACAACTCGCCTGCAGTACCGATGGGCACCGGCCGCTGTTGCTCATCCAGCAGGTAGACCGCGGCATTCGCGATGGGTTTGCCGATGTGCAGCGCCTGCCCGGCCTCAACGAGGCCCGAGGTGGCAACCACGGTGGCTTCAGTGGGACCGTAGTTGTTGATCACCGCGAAACTGCGCGCCTGGTTGAACTGGCGCAGGCGGTCGCCACCAATCAGCAGCGTGCGCAAAGTCGGGTGTTCGATATTCTGGCTGAACGCATACTCGGCCACCGGCGTGGGCAGGAAGCATACGTCCAGTGGTTGCGCGCGCCACCAGGCCAGCAGCGCGTCGATGTCTTCGGCGCCGTCGTGGGTCGGCGGCAAGTGCAAGGTCGCGCCCACGCACAGCGCTGGCCAGACCTCCCAGGCCATGGCGTCAAACCCGAAACCGGCAACGCTGGCGGTATGGCTGCCCGCGTGCAAATCGAAGGCCTGGCAATGCCAGTCCACCAGGTTGGCCACGGTGTGGTGCTCCACCATCACGCCCTTGGGCAGGCCGGTGGAGCCCGAGGTGTAGATCACATAAGCGAGGTTGGCGGGTGTCATCGCCACTTGCGGGTTGCGCGCCAACTGCGCCGTGGCGTGATCCAGATTGATGACCGGCACGCTCAATACCGGTAGACGCTCGAGCAAATCCGTCTGCGTCAGCACCGCCACCGGCGCGCTGTCATCGAGCAGGTAGTGCAGGCGCTCGGCAGGATGGGCCGGGTCCACCGGGACATAACAGGCGCCGGACTTGAGAATCCCCAGCAAGCCCACCAGCGTCTCCAGGCCGCGCCGGGCGACGATCGCCACACGGTCGTCGGGCTTTACCCCGAGCACCAATAGCTGCCGCGCCAGGGCATTGGCCCGTTGATTCAATTGGTCATACGTCAATCGCTGCCCCTGATACACCGCCGCCACCGCATGCGGGGTCACCGCGGCCTGGGCCTCGACGCGCCCATGCAGGGTTTGCGCTGCGGGATAGGCCTGGGCGGTGGCGTTCCAGCGTTGCAACTGCGCGGTTTCCTCGGGCGTTATCAGCGAGAAGTCAGCCAGGGGCAACGCGGTGTTTTCCAGCCCCTGCTCCAGCACATACACCAGGCGATCAGCCAGGGCCTGCACCTCGTGTACCTGGAAGTACGCCTCGTTGTAGACGCAGTGCAGGCACGCCGTGTCGTGGTAGCGATTGCTGCGCAAGTGAATCGCCAGCGGCAACGGCTCATGGTGGTTGGACACCTTGATCGCCCGGGCCGACGCCTGGCCGTAGCGAAATTCATGGTCGTCCTGCTCATAGGACACCGACAGGTCGAACAGTTGGCCGCGGTCGGCGCGCAGCAAACCCAGCTCGCGATTCATCTCGCTCAGCGGGAAACGTTGATGTCGGAAATCCTGCTGGAGCTGGTCGCGCACGCCACGCACCAGGGCGCTGAAAGGCAGGTCGTCGCTGAACTGCAAGCGCACGGCACTGACCTGGGTGAAAAGCCCCAGGGTCGAACGAAAGCGTGCATTGGAACGGTTGAGTATCGGCAGCCCCACCACCCACTCCTGGCGCTGGCCGGTGCGGCTGAAGTACAGGTACATCGCCGCCAATAACACATGGAACGCCGACGCCTGGTAATGGTTCGCCGCCCGCGCCATGCGATTGAGCAGCGCCGCCGGAAACGGTGCTACCAGGGTGTTGCTCGGCGCATCGCCCTTGGCCTGGTAACGGCGCGTCAGCAGCGGCTCTGGCAGCGCCTGGTATTTGTCCAGCCAGTAGCTGCGGTCCCGGGCGTAACGGGCCGACTCGCGATAGCGTTCATCGTTGTCGATGAAGTCGATATAGGACGGCGCCGACAGGTCCGGTAGTCGGCCCTGCTCCAGGGCGCTGTAGATCCCGGCAAGAGATTGCAGCATCTGGCCAAAGCCCCAGCCATCGAGAATCAGGTGGTGAGCCTGGGTGCCGAGGCGGTAATGCTGGTCATCGAGCTTGACCAGGAAGAAGCGGAACAACGGCTCGTCGACCAGCGCATAGGTTCGCGCCATCTGCGCCTGCAACAAGGCCTCGGCGGCCGCGCGGGGATCCGGCTGGCGCGAGACGTCATGCTGCGGCACCGATACCGCCATGGCCCCGGCAAACGCCTGCCGTGGCAAGCCATCGGCCGCCACTTGCAACACCGTACGCAATGCGTCGTGCTTGGCCACCAGGTGCTCGATGGCTCGCTGGATCAATGCGGGATTCACGGTGCCCGTGAGTTCGATATAACCCCCGATGTTGTACAGCGGCGAGTCACCGAGGCGCAGTTGGTCGAGCCAGATATCCCGCTGGGCGGCGGTCAGGGGGAAATACGTCATAAGATCCTTCTCATGTGAGGTGTCGATAAGGCGCACAACGCCCCATTGAGGCGAAATCAACGGGATTTAAGCATCGCCCCGGAGGGCCGTATGTCACCCGAAACCCGGACAGCCCGGGTACCGCGCCGGGGTTGGCTGATGGTTCAGTGCTGAAACGATTAAATGGATGTAAGAGATTGGCTACATCTGGCCGATGCCATATAGCCGGGCATGTCGAGAAAATTGAGTAAATATGTTTTATATCAACTAGTTAACAAACTCTAAAATCCTTTTACCCTGCAGCTTCAGCCTATATCCCTGTCGGAAATGACGAAATAATGGCGCGCTTTTTATGGCAGGTTGTGTCCCTCGTTTCCGCTACATACGTAGGACAAATCCACGTGGCTAAATGAAGCCTCGAGCACCGACCCAGGTTCAAGGAGAACGGGAGGCCTGCACACGTACGGGCAACCGTTGACGGTTTTCGACATCAAGGATGAGATGGCTATGAGTCTGACCAGCAGTATTCGGAATATGGAAAATCCGCATTTTTATTTCGAGTTGGGAGAGTTGATTTCAAGCACCGGCACTGAACACTTCGCAGCGAACATGCTGCAACTGGTCAACAAGCTGATACCGGTTCACTTGGTGGACCTCAGTGAATGGACCCTCGACGAGCACCAGGCCTGCGTGCTCGATATCAAGTTACTTGGCAGCGACGGGTTGAAGCAGGACCTGCCGCCACCGCGCACCCTGCATCACCGCGACGATCATCCGCTGCTGAAAAAAATGCTCGGCATGAACGACCCGCTGTTGATCCAGATGAATGCCAAGGCCGACAGCACCCACACCCGCGGCACCTCCCATCAGTGCAACCTGGTATCGCGCCAGGCCAATCGGCGCTGCGTGATTTCGTTCTACCGGCCCCACACCCAACGCGCCTTTTCCCTGGCGCAGCTGTCGTTTCTCAAGAGCCTTTCGGAAACCTTGCTGCCGTTGATCGAGCGCCACGCGCAGATCAATCGACAGGCCCCGCCGGTAGCGCCCGAGCCCTCTAAAACTCCGTTGGAGCAGTCGCAATTGCAGCGCGAATTCTATAAACGCCTGTCACTCAGTGACATCACCTTATCGGCGCGGGAACAGGAGGTTTGCCTGGGGTTGTTGACCGGCGGAACCGTACCGCAGATGGCCGAGAAACTCAGCGTGAAAAACAGCTCCATCGAAACCTACCTCAAGCGCGCGGCGGCCAAACTGGGCGTGAGTGGCCGGCATGGCCTGGCCAAATGGATGGTTGGCGCGTGATGAAAAAACTGATGCTCGGCGTGGCGTGTGTGCTTGGCGGGTGTTCGTTGATCCCGGACTATCAGCGGCCCGAGGCACCGACCCCGGCGCACTTCCCGGTGTATAACGCGGACCGGGTGGGGCCATCGGCCTCCGGGCCTGACTGGCAACAGTTGTTCCGTGACCCGGTGATGCGGCAGTTGATTGGCCAGGCCCTGGTGAATAACCGTGACCTGCGGGTGGCGGCGCTGAATGTCGAAGCGTTCCAGGCGCAGTACCGCATCCAGCGTGCCGACCTGTTCCCGGCGGTGTCTGCCACGGGTGCCGAAAACCGCCAGAAAGTCCCGCGGCGCGCCACTACCACCGGCAAGTCTGCGATCACCTCTACCTATTCGGCGACATTGGGCGTCAGCGCCTACGAGCTGGATTTTTTCGGCCGTGTACGCAGCCTCAGTGAGCAGGCGATGCTGCAATACCTGGCCACTGAAGAAGCTCGGCGCAGCGCGCAACTGAGCCTGGTGGCCAACGTCGCCAACGCTTACCTGACCTGGCGCGCCGACCAGGAACTGCTGGCCCTGGCCCGGCAGACGCTGGCCTCGGACGAGCACAGCCTGCGTCTGACGTCGCGCAGTAAAACGGCGGGCAAGGCGACGTCGATTGATGTGATCCAGGCCCAGACCAGCGTCGAAAGTACCCGGGCAAGCATTGCGCGCTACCAGCGGCAGGTGGCCCAGGACCTCAACAGCCTGGCGTTGCTGGTGGGTGGGCCGGTGCCGGATTCTTTGCCGGCACAGCCGCTGTCCGACGACCTGGTAGCCCGGGTGCCGGCCGGGTTGCCGTCGGACCTGCTGCAACGGCGGCCGGATATTGTGCAGGCCGAGTATCAGCTTCAGGCGGCCAACGCGAATATTGGCGCGGCCCGGGCGGCGTTTTTTCCTTCGGTTACGCTGACGGCCAACGCTGGCACCTCGAGTAAGGATCTGTCGGGATTGTTTCAGGGGGGCTCGGGGAGTTGGGGGTTCCAGCCGCAGATCAATCTGCCGATCTTCAATGCGGGCAGCCTGCGGGCCAGCCTGGATTACGCGAAGATTCAGAAGAACATTTATGTCGCGCAGTATGAGAAGTCGATTCAGACCGCGTTCCAGGAAGTCTCGGACGGGCTGGCGGCGCGGCAAACGTATAACGAGCAACTGGCGGCGCAGCGGGATTTTGTTCGGGCCAACCAGACGTATTACGACCTGGCTCAGCACCGGTATCGCAGTGGGGTGGACAGTAATCTGGTGTTTCTGGATGCGCAGCGGTCGTTGTTCAGTTCGCAGCAGGCGTTGATTGTTGATCGGTTGGCGCAGTTGGTGGCGGAGGTGAATTTGTATACGGCGTTGGGTGGGGGGTGGGGGGGTGATTCTGCTGGGGGTGGGGGTGGGGGCATATCCGTTTCTTCGGTCACGGCGNNCGGCTCACTTTGGAAAAGCCCCAAAGTAAGCAAAAGCAAGAGCACGGCGGCCTGAAAGCCGACCTGAGTGTTAAAAGCAAAAGCAAAGCCGCTTTGCTGTAGGAGCTGGCTTGCCGGCGATGCAGACACCTCGGTGCATCAGGTACACCCAGTTGATGCCATCGCCGGCAAGCCAGCTCCTACAGTGGACCGTGAGCCGCTGTAAGAGCAAAACCCTAAGGCCTTACCCGCGCCACCCGCCACACCTTGTTCCCCACATCATCCGCCACCAGCAACGCGCCCTGCCCGTCCAACGCTACACCCACCGGACGCCCCTGAGCCTCTCCATCACCATTTAAAAACCCAGTCAGGAAATCAACAGGCACACCCGACGGCTTTCCGTCCCGGAACGGAATAAACACCACCTTGTACCCCGCCTGCGGATTACGGTT
Organism: Pseudomonas sp. K5002; assembly: GCF_013386655.1. Taxonomy (NCBI): domain Bacteria; kingdom Pseudomonadati; phylum Pseudomonadota; class Gammaproteobacteria; order Pseudomonadales; family Pseudomonadaceae; genus Pseudomonas; species Pseudomonas sp. K5002. Next base: position 6,245 of record NZ_JACARK010000685.1, read on the forward strand.
CCAGGATCCATGCTCCCCCACAAACACCCCATCGGCAAACACCGCTGGCATCCCCCGCGCATCGGAAAAAGTCAGGCCCAACGGCGCAACGTGAGTCCCCAGCGCGTAGTCCGGTGCAATCGCCTGGGCGACCTTGTCCGGACGCGGCGGCTGCACCCGGCTGTCAACGTGAGCCCCGTAATAACTCCACGACCAACCGTAGAAAGCGCCGTCCCGCACCGACGTCAGGTAATCCGGCACCAGATCGCTGCCGATCTCGTCGCGCTCGTTGACCACCGTCCACAACTGCGTAGAGCCGGGTTTCCACGCCAGCCCATTGGGATTGCGCAACCCACTGGCGAACAGACGCTTCTGCCCACTGGCAAGATCCAACTCCCAGATCGCAGCACGCCCTTCCTCGGCCTCAAGCCCATTCTCACCCACATTGCTGTTGGACCCGACGGTCACATAAAGCTTGGTACCCTCAGGATTGGCCAGGACGTTTTTGGTCCAGTGATGATTGATCCCGGCAGGCAGATCAGTGACCTTCACCGGCACGGCATCGATGTGAGTCTGGCCCCGAACATAAGGCACCTTGACCACCGCATCGGCATTGCCGATATACAACTCATCCCCCACCAACGCCATGCCAAACGGCGACGTCAGCCCACCGAGAAACTCACTCTTCACCTCGGCACGCCCATCACCGTCGGCGTCCCGCAGCAGCGTGATCCGGTCGGCGCTCGGCGTATCGGCACCGACCCGCCCCATCACAAACCCCATCGCGGTACGACGCGCCCAGGCGAGCAAACCCGGGCCGCCGTCCGTGGCACCTTCAGGCATGGGCGGATGGTTACTCTCGGCTACCAGCACGTCGCCATTGGGCAAGGTGTACACCCAGCGCGGATGGTCAAGGTCCGCGGCCAACGCCGTTACCGTGAACCCATCGGGCGCCGTTGGCTGGGCATTACCGGGCCAGCCGACAGCCTTGGAAACCTTGAGTGTCGGGATCAGTGATGCAGTGGGTTCGGGCAGTTGCGGGCTTGGCCCCACACCGGCCTGAAACGGCAGTTTGGAGGAATCGCCACAGGCGCTGAGGGCAGCCGTGGCGGTGATCAGCAGCGCAAGGCGGCTTGGTGCATTCATTGGGAAACCTCGGGACAGCCCTTTATCGGGCAGGCAAAAACCCGACGGAGTATCGCGTCATTCCCCGACACCAAACACCGCCTACCGCGCAATTGAGTTTTAACTCAGTCGCACGAGTGGCTCGGCAGCACTCTCAGGCTTTCCAAGGCCCCAACGCCAGGCTGTAGGGAGAAAACCCCTCGAACTGCCAACGCAGCGCCAGCGCCGCATCCCTTCGGACCACGTGTTCCACGGTCACCTTCCACAACCGCTCAGCCCCCTCGAACGTGGCCACTTCATCTCCTTCAAGAATCACCTCGGCCCGCCCGGCCACCTGCAACACATCACCCGTAGCAAAATCCACAAACAGCAAGCCCGCAACCGGGTTGACCTGCACATTGCCCAAGGTGTTGAAAAACGAGTTGCCGGTAAAATCGGGAATCGTCAGCACCTCTCCCTCCAACCGCACAAACCCACTGTTGCCGCCTCGGTGTGAAACGTCCACCGAACGCTTGGCCGCATCTCCTTCCAGGTCCACATAGCTGGCGACGAAAAACGTATCAGCGCTGCGAATCAGCGCCCGGTCAGCGTCATCGAGCGAGTTCGCGCGCCGCACAATACCTCCCGCAGCGCGCTGCCCCCGGGCCCCCGGATCCACCGCACGCAACTGGATGTACTTCGGGCAATTTCCAAACGTGTGCACCACCGCCACGGTAAATCCGTCGACGCCGGCAGCCCCAATAACCCCATTCATGCGATTACGCCGCCGCGTATTCAGGTCAATGCCCAACAGCCCGACCGACGCGCCTTGTTTCAGCCCGCTCCCGGCGGGGTCACTCTCCGCAGGCAGGCTGTCGATACGCAAGCTGTAGGGGTCCGGCGAATACGCAAACCCCGGCGTGCCCTCCAGCAGCGTGGCCCAGGGCAGCCCCTGCTCATCCACGGCCCCCACGACCAGATAGGGCAACAACTCATAAAAAGCCCGATGCTGCTCCGGCAAGTGATCCCGTATCACCTTCGCGCCGATCACCTCCATGCGCTCGGCCACGCCGGCACTTTGCTGCAACTGCCGCTCGCCGGCATGCCATGGCGAAACGGGGGACGCGTCCTGGTGATTCATGATCAAGCCCTCGGTGAATGAAACGCCGGATGTTCACGCAATGCCGCCACGCTGAAATCGACAAAACTGCGCACCCGCATCGAAGCGTTGCGCCCTTCGCGGTAGACCACATGCACCGGCAGCGGCGGCGGTTCATAGGCCTGCAATACTCGACACAGTTGCCCGCTCGCCAGGTGCTCGTGCACCGGGTAGCTCAAGCACCGGATCAACCCTGCGCCCTGCACCGCCGCATTGATCGCGCCCTGCACCGTGGTGCAACCGAGACGCGCCCGGGCCTTGATGCTGGCGCCCTGGAAATCCCACTGCACCCAATTCGAATACGCCTGGCTGGCGACCAGCCGATGCTCCTTGAGCGCCTCCGGTTGCACCGGTTCGCCATGGCTTTGCAGATAGCCGGGGCTGGCGCAGACGATGTTGCGCACATGGCCCACGGGCCGGGCAATCAGGGATGAACCGGGCAGTTCCCCCACCAGGACTGCCACGTCCAGGCCGTCTTCATTCAGGTTCGGATAATGATCGTGGTAATGGGCAAACAGGCGGACTCCGGGATAGCGCTCCAGGTAGCCGGCCAACAGCGGCGCCATCACATAACGGCTGAACAGCAACGGAAAAAACACCCGCAGGTTTCCCTCGGCCTGCGCGTGCGCACCCTGGGCAGATGCTTCGGCGGCGCTCACGCCGTCAAGGATCCGCGAACAGTCGGCCATGAACGTCGCCCCGGCTTCGGTGAGGCGAATGCCCCGGGTGCTGCGCTGTACCAATGGCACCCGCAAGCGCGTCTCCAGCCGGTCAATCGCGCGGATCACAGTGGGCCCCGAGATGCCCAGGGAGCGGGCTGCCGCGGCCAGGCTCGGCTGCCGGGACAGCGCCTGGAAGATCTGCATGTCGCGATAGCGGTCCATCAGGCCGGCCGCTGCATCGATGGGTTGAGCGCAGCATCCTGCCCCAGCCGGCTGACCAGAAAGTCCACGAACGTGTTGACCTTCGCCGGTACCCGGGCGTTGTTCTGGAACACCACATGGATCGGCAAGGCCGGCGGTTCGAAGTCTTGCAGGATGATCTCCAGTGCGCCTGCACGCACATCGCTGGCCACCTGATAAGACAACACCCGTGTGACGCCCCAGCCCAGGCGCGCGAGGTTGATCGCCGCGTTGTTGGCGGTGACTACCAGGCGCGGCTCAACGGCCACGCTCAACGGCTGGCCGCCTTCCCTGAACTGCCATTCGCTGACCAACTGGCTGGAAGACGACGTGACAATCTTCGCCTCACGCAGTTGCCCGGGGTGCAGTGGCCGGTGCCGCTCAAGGTAAGCCGGCGCCGCGCACACTACGCGACGCACCTCGCCGACCTTGATCGCCTGCTGGCCGGGTTCCTGCAAATGCCCGATGCGCACGGCCACATCGACGCCTTCATCGGTCATGTTGACCACACGGTCCACCAGCAAGGCGTTGATGCTGACCTGGGCAAACAGGTCCAGGTACTCCCCCAGGATTGGCGCGACGAACAACTCGCCGAACAACACCGGCGCGGTGACCGTCAGGTGCCCCCACGGGATCGAGAAGCTGCCTGCTGCCGCTTCTTCGGCCTCAGTCAACTCCGCGAGGATACGCCGGCAATCGTCGAGGTAACGCTGGCCGGCCTCGCTCAGGTGCAGGCTGCGGGTGGTGCGCGAAAGCAACTGGGTGCCAATACGCGCCTCCATCGCGGCAATCGCGCGGGTCACGCTGGGGGGCGAGATGTTCAGGCGCCGGGCCGCCGCGGCAAAGCCCTGTTCTTCGGCGACGGCGAGGAAAATCTGCATTTCCTGGAAACGGTCCATGGGTCCCCTTAATCGAATGTGGCCCACCAAACCAGTGGCTTGGGAGCGGTTGTGGCGAGGGAGCTTGCTCCCGCTGGGCTGCGAAGCGGCCCCAAAAAAGAGGGGCGCGCTACGCACTGGAGCGCCAGCCCGGTCCAGCGGGAGCAAGCTCCCTCGCCACAATGCTTCGCTGGCACCAAACATGCTAGTGTCAGCACTCCAACATCCACTGGCAGTGCCTGGCGATGCGCGACATCTACAGCGTCTTCAACTCCAACGGCGCCTATGAAACCGGGGCCCATGCCCACGACGAATTCATGCTGATGGTGCCCGAGCACGGCCTGTTGCGTTTCAAGGATGAAGAAAGCGGGCGCACCACCTCGGTGATCGACCGCCAGTTCGTACTGGTGCCGCCGCAATCCAGCCATTCCTCCTCGTCACTCACCGCCAGCCAGGGCCACGTGGCGTTCTACGTCGACCCCGACTACATGCACTACGCCTTGCGTGACCTGTCCGGTGACGCCAACCGCTTGCTGCGCGTGCCCACCCTGGGCATCTGGCAAACCTCCGCGCCGTTGCACCATCTGCTCCTGGCAAAAAAAGCCTTCAGCCAACCCGACCTGTACATCGACCGCCGCCGCCAGGTGGCCCAGGCCGATCACCTGCTGCTGCTCGAATGCCTGGCGATTTCCCTCAGCCAGCCGAGCCTGCAACGCTCATCTACCGAGCGCCACGGCGCCATGCTGGTGCGTGACGTCAAGGCGTACGTGGAAGGCAACCTCGAACATGCGCCGGGGCTGGATGAAATCGCCGAGACGTTTCACATGTCGCGCCGCCATCTGACCCGGCTGTTCGCGCTGCACACCGGCGAGACGGTGCTGGCGTACGTCCAGCGCCTGCGCCTGGAGCGCGCGCAGACGTTGTTGCGGCACACCCGCATGTCGGTGCTGGAGATCGCCAATAACGTCGGCTATGAGTCACCGTCACACCTGGCCCATGTGTTTCGCCGGGCGCTGGGCGTGTCGCCGGATGAGTGGCGCCGCGGCTGATACCGCCTCAACTTTTTTGATGTCCCGATCCCGCGCATGATCCGGCCCGATCCCGTGCGCCGCAAATCCGTCATCCGTTCATCCTCACTCCGTCAACAATAAACAAGTCCGGCCTACCGGACGAGGAGGGGCGGTGAGTGCAAAACCCTTTATCAGCTTCGCAGGGGTGCAAAAAAGCTTCAAAGTCGAGGGCCGCCAGTTTGTGGTCGTGCGCAACGTATCGCTTGAAGTTCAGCGGGGCGAAATCATCACCCTGGTCGGCCCTTCGGGGTGCGGCAAGTCCACCTTGCTCAACATGACCGCCGGGCTCTTCGGCCCCACGGAGGGCCAGGTGCATTACGACGGCGCCGAGGTCAAGGGCGTCAACACCCGTGTCGGCTACATGACCCAGGCCGACCACTTGCTGCCGTGGCGCACCGTGGC
>NZ_JACARK010000686.1:0-6541 GCF_013386655.1 Pseudomonas sp. K5002
AGGTTGGCCTTGACCGTTCCCTCACCCTTGCCGATGCCCAGGCTGGCGGTGCGTCCCGTGTCCACATCGACGCCGAGGTGCCCGCCAGCCGCTGCATCCTCGATCCGCAGGCCGATGCTGCCGGTGAGTTCGGCGATCCCCGGAATCCCTTTGTAGGTATTGGTATGGCTGTCACCCACCAGTGCGACCCATTTTCCCGGGCGCGGCTTGGTGGTCTGGATCCATTGAATCACCTCGGTGGCGTAGTAGTTCATCATGCGCTGGCGCAAGTTGTCGGCGGTGTCGGGCAGGTCGCGCAGCATGTAGCTGACAGTGCAGTCGATCGGCTGGATTTTGATCCCGGCGTCACGGGCTGCGGTGACGATGTTGACGAACGAGTAGTGCCGGTCGCGCAACGGCGGGTAGATGTTGTTGAGGAAGCCCTTGAGTTCCTCGGGCATCACCGCGCTTCGGGTACGGTAGAACGCCTTGAGCAAGGGCATGTGTACATCCGTCAGCAGATGCTCGAAATAGAGGCGTTTGACCCCCTCGCTGGCCAACAGCGGCATGTTATTGATCAGGAACGCCTTGCTCGACAGGGCTCCATGGCTTTCGCCGATCACCAGGCCGTCGCTGGCGTGCAGCAGTTTTTGAATGATGGTCGGCTGCGATTCATTCAGGCTGAGCCTTGGAAGCACGGGCCGCATCGGTGAAAACGACAAGTTGGCAAAGAATATCGTGGCATCTTCAGACAGCTTGGTTCTTTTCTCGAAAAACCACTTGCGGGTGTCTTTCACTGGCTGGGCACCGCTGCCCACGGGTTCAAGGTTTTCCGAAAACGAACTGGTGTCGGTGAGCATCTCCGAAACGGTCTCGCGTGCGGGGGGTGGCATCTCGTAGGCACTGTAGAACGTCGAGTGTTGCGGGCCGCCGAACAGCGTGTAGACCCTTTGCCAGGCATTGCGAAATGCGCCTCCGCCGGCCAGCCCGGCCGTGCGCCACTTCAGGTCGGCGCTCTGGATGGCATACAGGCCGGTGGATTGCAGCGTGTTTGGCGCGTTGGGAGCCATTACGAACAGTTCGAAGAAGCCTGATTCATTGGGGGTCTTGTAGGTCAGGTACAGGTCGCCGTGAATCCGGATGGTCTGCAGGCCGCCGGGAGTCATCCGTGGGCTCAGGGTGCGCGTCTCGGTGTTGGCCGCCATGGAGGTTTCGTTGATGGCGCTGACGCTGATCCGGCCCGCATCCTGGCGTACTGCCGGGCCCAGGGTGGGGCGCAGGCTTTCGAGGCCCTTGAGCCCCTTGGACACGCCATGGGCGACCACCGGCAGCGCGTTAAGGGCGCCGAATACAATGCGCTCCTTCGCGTGGGGTTTGCCGCGCAGCAGGTCGTCGGCACCCACCATCATTTCAGTTGCGCCGGAGGTCAGGAAGCAAAATTCCGCCAGTAGCGCGTTGCCCATGGCCAGTGCCACGGGAACCGCCAGAATGCAGGCTTTTTCCAGGGCATCCAGGGTGTCGGCCTTGAGCGTATCCAGGGGCGAAATAAAGCTTCGCGCCGCTACTTTTGCAAGGCGTACCCTGATCTGCCGGGCGATGAACTCAAACGGGTTACTGCCCAGTGCCGGATACATCGGGTTATTGATGTACTGCTCGGGATCCCAGTAGTTATCGGCCCGCAGGCTGTTGAACAAACCCGGGGAGGTTGCCGGCTTCGGAAACACCGCCATCCCCACCAGTGCCTCCTCCACGCCGCTGTAGATCAGGCCGGAGTCGATGGCGTCCTCGTCGAAGTGTTGGGTCAGCGCCTTGCGTTGAGTGGCGTCCCTTGCCGTTTCCACCAGCCAACTGCGCATGTCTGCCGGGTTATTGAACCCATGGAAGGGCGAGGAGTTGCCCGGGATATAGAGCAGGGTCACCTGGCTTTGGTTATCGGTGATGGTCAGGATGTCGGTGGATTCGCTGTTGTGAACGCGCAATAGCCGCAGGGACAGGTTTGGGTCGAGGCGATAGGGCTCCTGGAAATCCTCCAGGGTGAGGTTGTCGTGGTTCTTGTCCATGCCGATTCCCGCCGCCCGTGCCGCCAGCTGTCTCTCTGCCACGGTCAGGGTGAACTCATGGAACTGTTCCAGATAGGCTTTGGTGAACGCGATGCGCATCAGGGTGTTGTAGTTTTCCCGGTGGTTGTTCCAGAACTTGCCGATCGCCTCGTCGTAGGTTTGTTCGAAATGGCTTGAGTTAACGATGAGCCTGAAGGTTTTTGGTGAAATCTGCAGCTGCGTGCTCGGGTCGTAAACCTGGGGCTGGCTTTGCAGATACAGCGCCTCATAACGCCTTGGCGGGATCCAGCCCGAGACGATGAACTCTTCGTTGAACATTGCCGGAATCCGGTTATCCATCAAGCGCGGCAGCTCGCTGACAATATTGAAATAAGGTGCATTGGTGGAAAACCCGGTGGTATTGAGCATGCCGCCCGGGGGCTGGGGCGCATTGCAGACCATGGCCTCGGTCAGCGACATCGACTGGATCACCACGGCGGTGAAGGCCGCGTTGGGGTTGTCGGTGTTGTATTCGAGGGTGGCGAGGAGGGTGGTATCCGGGTCGAACTCGACCTGGCTGAGGGGCTGTACCCGCTCGCGGATCAACTGGGCGGCGATTTGCGAAGGTACGGGGAAATCCGCCAGGACCTTGCGAACGAAATGACTGATGCGCTGGAGTTGCGGGCCGTTGGTTATCATGGGGGTGCCTGGTTACGCAGTAAAAAAGGCTATTTACCGGCACTCAGGCGCTGCATGGGCGGTAGCAGTCTATCTCAGGTAGACGGGATGGTTGCCCAGGCCCTCCTTGAGAAAGTCCACCAGTTTTCGCACCTTGGGCGAAAGGTGGCGTTGTTGCGGGTACAGCGCCCAAACCGCGGTGTTGGGCGGTTGATGGGCTTCGAGTAACGACACCAGTGCGCCGCTGTGCAAATGCTCCAGCACGTAATAGTCCGGCAACTGGCAAAGACCGACACCTTGCAGGGCCGCATCCAGCACCGCTTGCCCGCTGTTGCAGCGCCAGTTTCCCTGTACCCGCTGGGAAAATTCGCGCCCGTCCTGGGCCAGTTGCCAAATATCCGAGCTGCCGATCAGGCAGTTATGCCGGCTTAACTCCGACAAGCTATGTGGCCGCCCGTACCTGGCCAGGTAGGACGGTGACGCGCACAGGTACATACGCCGCGGCGCGAGGCGGCTGGCAACCATGCGCGAATCCGCCAGGCGCCCGAGGCGAATCGCCAGGTCCAGGCCTTCGTGCACCAGGTCCAGCTGGCGGTTGGTCAATTCCACGTCCACGCGCAATTGCGGATAAAGCGCCATGAACCGCGTCACCAGCGGCACGATAAAACGCTCGCCGTAAGCCACTGCGCAGGTCATGCGCAACATTCCCTTGGGCTCGCTGGCCAGGTCGCCCACGGCGCGCAAGGCTTCTTCGCGACCGTCCTGCAATCGCTGGCAATGTTGCAGGAAGGTCTGGCCGGCTTCGGTCAGTGTCACCTTGCGCGTGCTGCGATACAGCAAGCGTGTTTGCAGGCGCTCTTCCAGTCGCGCGACCTGGCGGCTGATATGGGACGACGACACGCCCAGGCGCTCGGCGGCCGCGGTGAATTGGCTGCATTCGGCCACGGCGACGAACTCGTCGATGCCCTCCCAGCGGTTTTCCAGCATGCTGATTGTCCCTGTGCGGCAATAATGTTTTGCTTTTGTCTGGATTATTAATCAGATGAGCATGTTTTACACTGCCGGCCTTACGTTTTTAACCCGATGGAGAAACCGGATGATCAAGTCCCGCGCGGCCGTAGCCTTCGAAGCCAAGAAACCCCTCGAGATCGTTGAAGTGGATGTGGCCATGCCCAAGGCGGGCGAGGTGCTGTTGCGGGTGGTGGCGTCCGGTGTGTGCCATACCGATGCCTACACCCTGTCGGGCGCGGACCCGGAAGGCATTTTCCCGTCGATCCTCGGCCACGAAGGCGGCGCCGTGGTTGAAGCCATCGGCGAAGGCGTGACCTCGGTGGCGGTGGGCGACCACGTGATCCCGCTGTACACCCCGGAATGCGGCAAGTGCAAATTCTGCCTGTCGGGCAAGACCAACCTCTGCCAGGCGATTCGCGCCACCCAGGGTAAAGGCCTGATGCCAGATGGCACCTCGCGCTTTTCCTACAAGGGCCAGCCGATTTTCCACTACATGGGCACTTCGACCTTCTCCGAATACACCGTGCTGCCGGAAATCTCCGTGGCCAAGATTCCCAAAGAAGCGCCGCTGGAAAAAGTCTGCCTGCTGGGCTGTGGCGTCACCACCGGTATCGGTGCAGTGATCAACACCGCCAAGGTCAAGCCGGGCGACACCGTGGCCATCTTCGGCCTGGGCGGCATCGGCCTGTCGGCGGTGATCGGCGCGGTGAAAGCCAAGGCCGGCCGCATCATTGCCATCGACATCAACCCGGCCAAGTTTGAAATCGCCAGGCAGCTGGGTGCCACCGACTGCATCAACCCGAAAGACTACGACCGCCCGATCCAGGACGTGATCGTCGATTTGACCGATGGCGGCGTCGACTTTTCCTTCGAGTGCATCGGCAATGTCCAACTGATGCGTGCGGCCCTTGAGTGCTGCCACAAAGGTTGGGGCGAGTCGGTGATCATCGGCGTGGCCGGCGCCGGCCAGGAAATTGCTACCCGTCCGTTCCAACTGGTCACCGGCCGCGTCTGGCGCGGTTCGGCGTTCGGCGGCGTGCGCGGTCGCAGCGAGTTGCCAAGCTATGTGGAAATGGCCCAGGCCGGTGAAATCCCGCTGGATACGTTCATCACCCACACCATGGGCCTGGAAGATATCAACAAGGCGTTTGACCTGATGCATGAAGGCAAGAGCATCCGCACCGTCATTCACTTCTGAGGTCGGCCATGAGTCTGGAAAACCTGTCGTGCCAGAAAAGCTTCGGCGGCTGGCATAAACGCTACAAGCATCATTCCGACGTGCTGGGTTGCGACATGACCTTCGCCGTGTACCTGCCGCCGCAAGCGGAGCAGGGCGGCAAATTGCCGGTGCTGTACTGGCTATCGGGCCTGACCTGCACCGATGAGAACTTCATGCAGAAGGCCGGCGCGCAACGCATGGCAGCCGAGCTGGGGTTGATCATTGTTGCGCCGGACACCAGCCCGCGCGGCCCCGGTGTGCCGGGTGATCCGGACAACGCCTGGGACTTTGGCCTGGGCGCCGGTTTCTACCTGAACGCCACCCAGGAGCCCTGGGCCCAGCACTATCGGATGCATGACTACGTGGTGCAGGAGTTGCCTGCATTGGTCGAGGCGCATTTCCCGGCGTCGGCCAAACGCGGGATCAGCGGCCACTCCATGGGCGGCCACGGCGCGCTGGTGTGTGCCTTGCGCAACCCGGGGCGTTATCAGTCGGTGTCGGCGTTCTCGCCGATCAACAACCCGATGGATTGCCCGTGGGGCCAGAAGGCATTCTCCCGCTACCTCGGCGAAGAGCGCTCGAAATGGCGCGAATGGGATGCCTGCGTGTTGATCAGCGAAGCCTCGGAAAAGCTGCCATTGCTGGTGGACCAGGGCGACCGCGACGATTTCCTCGCGGTGCAGCTCAAGCCTGAAGCGTTGCAACAAGCGGCCAGGGCGGCGAACCATCCGCTGGAGCTGCGCCTGCAACCGGGCTATGACCACAGCTACTTCTTTATCGCCAGCTTCATCGAAGACCATTTACGCCATCACGCGCGCGCTTTGCTCGGTTAATGTGAGGCAAAAGTAGGTAGAATCACGCCCTGAATTAAATCGGGGCGTTTTTTTATGCGTATTGGCCACGGCTATGATGTGCACCGTTTCGCCGAAGGCGATTTCATCACCCTGGGCGGCGTGCGGATCGCGCACCACCACGGGTTGCTGGCTCATTCCGACGGCGACGTGGTGCTGCATGCCTTGAGCGATGCCTTGCTCGGCGCAGCTGCGTTGGGCGACATCGGCAAGCACTTTCCGGACACCGACCCGACCTTCAAGGGCGCGGACAGCCGTGTGCTGTTGCGTCACGTGGTCGGCTTGATCCATGCCAAGGGCTGGAAGGTCGGCAACGTCGACAACACCATCGTCGCCCAGGCGCCCAAGATGGCCCCGCATATCGAAACGATGCGCGCGCTGATTGCCGCGGATCTTCAAGTTGAGTTGGATCAAGTGAACGTAAAAGCCACCACCACCGAAAAGCTCGGGTTTACCGGTCGCGAAGAGGGCATTGCCGTGCACTCCGTTGCCTTGTTGCTGCGCGCATGAATGATCTGCAACTGCTGGGCCCGCGTGCCTATGGCGAGGCCTTGGGCAGCGCTGTTCTAAAGGCCACCGCTGAAGACTTCCAGGTGGATGAAGTGCTGGATATCCCGCTGACCGGCGAGGGTGAACACCTGTGGTTGTGGGTGGAAAAGCGCGGCCTGAATACCGAAGAGGCGGCGCGGCGGATTGCCAAGGCGGCGGGCGTGCCGTTGCGTACCGTCAGCTACGCCGGGCTCAAGGACCGCCAGGCGCTGACA
>NZ_JACARK010000069.1:0-10784 GCF_013386655.1 Pseudomonas sp. K5002
AGCATCCAGGTCAGCCACAACAGCCCCACACACAGCACGCCGGTGGCGCCACTGATCAGCAGGGCGGCGCGCTTCCAGGCGGCAAACACGTCATCGCTCGACAACGCCACCACCACAATCAGCGGCAGCGCGCCGACGCTGGTGAAGGTGTACAGCCGTTGCGCGCCACTGATGGCGGAGATGGCGCTGAAACTGCCGCTGCCTTCGCGCAGCATTCGCTTGAAGTTGGGCCGCGCGCTCAGGTCCTTGTTGATCATGTCTCTTTCCAGCAGCGGCTGCTGGGCCAGCAGGATGCCGTCGTTGTTCAGCAGGTTGATGCTGCTGCCGCTGCCGATGGTCAGGCTATTGAACAGCTGGTCGAAATACGCCAGGCGCATGGTTGCCACCGCCACACCGGCAAACTCGCCATTGGGTCCGGGCACCCGGCGGCTGAAGGCGATGCGCCAGACTTGATCGCAGTCGCAACGAATCCTGAAGGGCCGACTGATGAACAGCCCGGCATCGGGGTTCTGCTGGTGGATCTGGAAATAGTCGCGATTGGCGAAGTTGCGGGGTGTGGGCGCCAGCGTGGAAGAGTCGGCGGTGACCGCGCCGGTTTTGTCCAGCAGCAGGACTTCGCCTTTGAAAGGGGCGGCCGTGGACTGGTCGAACTGCACCATATGCAGGACTTCGGCGGAAACCTGGGGCAGGTCATCGCGAGTGGTTGCGGTGATCAGGCCGTTCAGCGCCAGGTCGTAGAGCTCGACGTTGCGCAGCACATCGGCATTGATCAGTTGGGTGATATTGCTGGTGGAGCGCTTGGCTGCCTGCAAGGCGCTGGCGTGTTCGCGGATCAGCAGTACGGCAACGATGACCACGATCAGCACGACAGTAAGGCCACTGCCCAGAATCAGCAAAAGCTCCGGGCGTGCAGGCAGGGTGAAGGCGCGGCGTTGACTCATGGGACTGGCTTCGGCACTCAAGATGCTGGCAGTTTAGTTCCATGCTGTGAAAAATAAGTCGTCGCCGCTAAAAGAAAGCCTGAAGGTTAAAAAACGTCAATCGGATAGTCGACGATCACGCGGTACTCATCCACGTCCCGGTCCACTGCCGCGTAGCCATTGCCGCCGCGATTGGTCGCCCATTGCAGGCGCACGGCCAGGTCCTTGGCCTTGCCGCCTTGCACCACATACTTGAGGTCGATGTCCCGTTCCCAGTGCTTGGCGTTCTTGCCGTCGGCACTGTACCAGGATGAGTAACCACGGCTGTCCGGATCGACCGTGGTCAGGTCGGTCTTGCCGCTGATGTAAGACACTGCCGAGGTCAGGCCCGGCAGGCCCAGCCCGACGAAGTCATAGGCGTACTTGAGCTTACACGAGCGCTCGTTGGGGCCGTTGAAGTCGGAGTATTGCTGGGAGTTGTCCAGGTAGATGCTGTCGCCCTGGCTGATGTAGTCGAACGGCGTGTTGCCGTTGACCCGCTGGTAGGCGGCGGTAACGCTGTGATTGCCCACGCCCACGGTGAAATGCAGGCTGTAGGTGTTGTTGTCGATGTTGCCCAGCAAGGCTTTGCCGGTCTCCTGGGTGTGGTAGTAGTGCAGGCCCGGGTTCAGGCTGACCAGCTCGTTCAACTGCCAGGTGTAGTCCAGGTCGTAGTAGTACTGGTTCCAGATGTCCTTGAGTTCGGACGCGTACAGGTTGCTGGTCAGCCCCGGCACGCCGCTGAAGGACACGCCGGCCCAGTCCAGGTGGCGGCTGTCTTCGCCATTGGGCAATGCGCCGTAGCTGGTGCCGATGCGGCGACGGCCGCTCTGGTTGTAGAGCTTGGTGAAGCTGGCCTGGCCGCCTTCGAACATCCAGCCGTCCAGGCTGTGGTTGGTCAGGCTCACGCCGCGGAAGGTCTGGGGCAGCATGCGGGTCATGCCGCCGGCAATCACCGGGTTGTTGAGGAGCAGGTCGCCGGCTTTCAGTTCGGTGTCGAAGGCGCGCATTTTCAGGGTGGCGCCGGCGGTGGAGAACGAGCCGGGCGCTTTGCCGTTGCCGGAGCTTACCGGCAGGATGCCCGAGCCATCGGTGCCGCCACCGCCGTCGAGCTTGAGGCCGAGCATGGCGTTGGCGTCCAGGCCGAAGCCGACGATGCCGGGGGTGTAGCCGGATTCGAAGATGCCGATGAAGCCCTGGCCCCATTCCTTGCTGTCATCGGTGTGAATGTCGCGACGGTCGCGGTTCATGTAGTAGTTGCGGGTGTTGATCTTGAAGCTGGAACCTTCGACGAAGCCGTCGGTGGCCGGGGTGTCTGCCGCGTGGGCAAGGGGAACGATCGTTGCAGCAATCGCGAGGAATAACGGGGTGAACGTCAGCGAGGTTTTCACCGGTGGAGCTCCTTTGGGTCAATCGAAACCGGCCAGTGTTGTTGGGGTTCCTGGCCTTTTTTCAGCGCAAAAAAAAGCCGCTGAACTCAGCGGCTTTAAGACAGATCCCCAGTGTAGAGCCCTGGAAATAAGTCGAGGGAAATCGGGGGAGAGCGGGTCGGTCTTAACCGCTGCGCTCATCGATGCGACAAATTAGCGCAGGTGAGCGGTGCGATACAGAGTGTAACAAGATAATGACTGTTGCCCAAATCGCAACAGTCTGGCAGTGGGGTGTGAGGGGCGGCCTGACAAGCCCTACCCAAGAATGTTAGCGTGCTTGCCATTCCCACGTAGTCGATGAGCCCGCCTTCCATGAAAAAGACCGTCCTCGCCTTCAGCCGCGTCACCCCGGAAATGATCGAACGCCTGCAACAGGATTTCGATGTCATCGCCCCCAACCCCAAGCAGGGCGACATCAACGCCCAGTTCAACGAAGCCTTGCCCCATGCCCACGGCCTGATCGGCGTAGGCCGCAAACTGGGCCGCGCGCAACTGGAAGGTGCGAGCAAACTGGAAGTGGTTTCCAGCGTGTCGGTGGGCTACGACAACTACGACCTGGCGTACTTCAATGAGCGCGGGATCATGCTCACCAACACCCCGGATGTGCTCACCGAAAGCACCGCCGACCTGGCCTTCGCCCTGCTGATGAGCAGCGCCCGCCGCGTCGCCGAACTGGACGCCTGGACCAAGGCCGGCCAGTGGAAAGCCAGCGTCGGCGCGCCGTTGTTTGGCTGTGATGTACACGGCAAGACCCTGGGTATCGTCGGCATGGGCAACATCGGCGCGGCCGTGGCGCGTCGGGGTCGCCTGGGTTTCAATATGCCGATTCTATACAGCGGTAACAGCCGCAAGACCGAACTGGAACAGGAACTCGGCGCGCAGTTTCGCAGCCTCGACCAGTTGCTGGCCGAAGCCGATTTCGTCTGCCTGGTGGTGCCACTGAGCGAGAAAAACCGCCACCTGATCAGCCATCGCGAGCTGGGCCTGATGAAATCCAGTGCGATCCTGGTGAACATCTCCCGTGGCCCGGTGGTGGATGAGCCGGCGCTGATCCAGGCCCTGCAAAACCAGACCATCCGTGGTGCCGGCCTGGATGTGTACGAGCAGGAGCCGCTGTCCGAGTCGCCGCTGTTCCAACTGAGCAATGCCGTGACCCTGCCGCACATCGGCTCGGCCACCAACGAGACCCGCGAAGCCATGGCCAACCGCGCCCTGGAAAACCTGCGCAGCGCCTTGCTGGGCGAGCGTCCGCAGGATCTGGTAAACCCGCAGGTGTGGAAGGGCTGACGACTGCTTGTTGTAGGTAGGAGCGAGCTTGCTCGCGAAAAGCGTCAACGATAACGCGGGCAGCCTGGATAAACACAGCGCCCTCAGGTTCTTCGCGAGCAAGCTCGCTCCTACAGTTTTTCGCGTGCAAGTCGATAACGGTCTATAGATCGTCATCCCTGATCCACAGAAGGTTTTTATGTCCACCACCAAAGCCCGCGCAGATTCACTCTCGCTTCTGCTCTTTACCTTGCGCAGCGGCAAGCTGATGGCGATCAACCTGCTGAAAGTCAGTGAAATCATTCCCTGCCCGCCGCTGACCAAGCTGCCGGAGTCGCACCCCCACGTCAAAGGCATCGCCACCTTGCGCGGCACCGCGTTGTCGGTGATCGACCTGAGCCGCGCCCTGGGGGAAATGCCCCTGCAAGACCCGGACGGCGGCTGCCTGATCGTCACCGACGTGAGCCGTTCCAAGCAGGGCCTGCATGTGCAGGCGGTGAGCAAGATCGTGCACTGCCTGACCACCGACATTCGCCCGCCGCCGTTTGGTTCCGGCGGTACGCGTTCGTTTATCACCGGCGTGACCCAGGTCGAAGGCGCCCTGGTGCAAGTGCTGGACATCGAGAAAGTCATCCACGGCATCGCCCCGGCGCAGATCGAAGCGGCGCCCACCGACCTGACCATGGAAGAAGCCGAAGTGCTGGGCAACGCCCGAATCCTGGTGGTGGACGACAGCCAGGTGGCGCTGCAGCAGTCGGTGCACACCCTGCGCAACCTCGGCCTGACCTGCCACACCGCCCGCAGCGCCAAGGAAGCCATTGACCGTTTGCTGGAGCTGCAAGGCACCGTCGAGCAAATCAACGTGGTGGTCTCGGACATCGAAATGTCCGAAATGGACGGCTACGCCTTCACCCGTACCCTGCGGGAAACCCCGGACTTCCAGGACCTTTATGTGCTGCTGCACACCTCCCTGGACAGTGCGATGAACAGCGAAAAAGCCCGCCTTGCCGGCGCCAATGCGGTACTCACCAAGTTTTCTTCGCCGGAACTGACCAAGTGCCTGGTGGTAGCCGCCCAGACCGTGGCGCAACAGGGCCTGTGACCGGTGGGTGAATATTTCCAGCTGCTGCGCCGCGACCTCACCGGCAGCCTGCCCGCCCCGCAATGGCCGGCGGATATCCAGCTGGATCATTACCGCGAAGCCATGGCCCCGGCGATCCATGCGGTATTGAGCCTGGCCCAGGAACAAGGCGGCGGACGGGTCGGCTCCCTTGAGCACTGGCGCCAGCAGTTCGTTACCGATGCCGAGTTCGACCCAAAACTGTGCCTGGTGGCGAGTAACGCCAGCGGCATCCTGGGTGTGTCCCAATGCTGGACCAGCGCCTACATCAAGAACCTGGCCATTCACCCCTGTGCCCAGGGCATGGGGTTGGGCCGTGCGTTATTGCTGCACACCTTCCAGGTGTTCAAGCAACGCGGCGAAGCGTTTGTCGACCTCAAGGTGCTGGAGTCCAACTTGCGGGCACGGCGGCTGTATGAACGTGTGGGCATGGTGTTTGTGCTTCGCGACCTTGTCCCCGAGGACTGACGGCGCTGGCGCATAACTTGCTTTGCACAGAGGCAGAACGGTGAACAGAGGCAAAAACCCGCCACCGTTCATGAGTGCCTTCTGACCTTGCCTGGTGACAGATCCTCCATGAATACCCATTTTTCCTGCGTCGGTTGCGGCAAATGCTGCACCGACCACCATGTGCCCTTGACCCTCGAAGAAGCCCGCAGCTGGGCGGCTGACGGCGGTAATGTCATCGTGCTGGTGGAAGGTTTCCTGGGCAGTGGCCTGGGGCTGCCCGAGTTGCAACGTGACCACGCACAACGCCGTTCCGCCATCGTGCCCAGCGGCAATACCGAGGCGTATGTGGCAATCACCTTTGCCGCCTATAACGCCGGGCGCTGCCGGAATCTTGACGAAGACGACCGTTGCCGCATTTACGAGCGGCGGCCGTTGGTGTGCCGCATCTACCCGATGGAGATCAATCCGCACATCCCGTTGAACCCGGCCGCCAAGGACTGCCCGCCGGAATCCTGGGAGCAGGGGCCGGCGCTGATCGTGGGGGGCGAGTTGATGGACAAGGAGCTGGCCGAGTTGATCCGCCGCTCACGCCAGGCTGACCGCGATGATATCCAGGCCAAGGAAGCCGTGTGCGGGTTGCTGGGCATCCATACCACGGCGCTCAAGGGCGATGGGTTTACCGCGTACTTGCCCGACATGGGCCTGTTTGCCCAGGCGATCGAGTTGGCGACGCAAGAAGTCGTGCAGGCCAATGAGTGGGTGTTTCATGTGTCCGGGATGGACATTGCCGAGCAACTGCTGGATGCCGGCGCCCGGATTGCCACCGAGGTGCCGGCGAACTACGCCTTCATTTCATTGCGGGCGGCTTAAGCGCTAGCGCCGCTTGCCCCAGAATTCCTCCGCCAACCGCCGCAAGTCATCCGCCAGCCCCGCCACGTCCCCTGAGCTGAGCTGGCTCTGCTGGCCAGCGCTGACCGTCACTTCCCCGGCATTGCGAATGCCGATGATGTTGCGATTGATGTCTTCGCTCACCGCACTCTGTTCTTCCACCGCCGCCGCAATCTGCTGGCTCATGGCGGTAATTCGGGTCACTCGCTGGCTGATCCCATCCAGTGCGGCAGCGGCGCGCTGGGCCTGATCGACGCTGGCCTCCACATGCTGGCTGCTTTGCGCCATCGCCTGCACTGCATCCCGGGCACCGCCTTGCAGGGTGCTGATCATGCGCTGGATCTCATTGGTCGAATCCTGCGTACGCTGAGCCAGGCCTCGTACCTCATCGGCCACCACGGCAAACCCGCGTCCTTGCTCCCCGGCCCGCGCCGCTTCGATGGCGGCGTTGAGCGCCAGCAGGTTGGTCTGTTCGGCAATCGCGGTGATCACTCCGACGATCCCGCCGATTTCCTGGGAGCGCTGGCCCAGGGTGTTGATCACCGTGGCCGTGCTGTTCAGCGCAGTGGCGATGTGTTCCAGGGACGACGACGCTTCTTGCATCGAGGTGCGGCCGATCCTGGTTTGCTGGGCATTGTCCTGGGCCAGGCGTTCGGTGTTGCCCATGTTGTCGGCGATGTTCAGCGAGGTGGCGCTGAACTCCTCCACCGCGCCGGCCATGCTGGTGATCTCGCCGGACTGTTGCTCCATGCCTTCGTACGCACCGCCGGACAACCCCGACAATGCCTGGGCGCGGCTGTTCACGTCTTCAGCCGCCTTGCGGATATGCGACACCATGGTCGACAGCGCTTCGCCCATCTGGTTGAAACTGCGGGCTAGTTGGCCGATTTCGTCATGGCTGGAAACGTTCAGCCGTGCGCTCAAATCACCGGCGCCCAGGGCTTCGGCCTGACGCACCAGGTCGCCCAATGGCTGCAACTTGCTGCGCAGCAACCAGACCGCCGCGCCCACCGCCAGCAGCATCGCGAGCAAGCTGCCGATCGCCAGGCGAATCCCCACCGACCAGGTCACCGCGCGAATTTCGGCTTTCGGCATGCTCGCCACCACCGACCACGGGCCGCCTTCAAACGGCACGGCAACGCTGTAGAAGTCTTCGTTCTTGTCGCTCCAGAAACGGCCTTTTCCAGGTTTGGCGGCCAGGTCGAGCATCACCGGAATCGACTGATCCAGCGCCTGCACGCCAGCGGGCGGTACCAGCCAGTGCTTCTGCTCGTCCAGCAGCGCCAGGGAACCGGTCTGGCCGATGCGGAAACGCTTGAGGTTGTCGAACTGGGCGTTCTGCGCATCGGTGTAGTCGAAGCCGACAAACAGCACCGCAATCACTTTGCCGCTGGCGTCCCGCACCGGGCTGTACTGGGTCATGTAGGAGCGATCGAACAACACCGCACGGCCAACGTAGCCTTGCCCGCCCAGCAAACGTTGATAGGCCGGATGCTGGTGATCCAGCGCCGTACCGATGGCGCGGCTGCCATCCTGCTTGGTCAGGGAGGTGCTGACGCGGATAAAGTCCTCGCCGCTGCGTACGAACAAGGTCGCCACGCCGCCGGACATCTGCTTGAACTCATCGACTTCAGCGAAGTTGTTGTTGAGCACTTCCTCGCCCAGGTACAGGCCCGGCGTCTGCACGCCCGCCACCGTCACCGGTTGCTCAGGGCGCGTACTCAAGCCGGCGCTGAAGCGCTTTTCAAACAGCCCGCTCAAACGCTGGGTACTTTCGCGCAAGGTGCTGTGGAAGGTATTGAGTTGGTCGGCCAGCAAGCGGGCCTCGCTGGCCAGGTGCTCCTCGCGGGTGTCGAGGTTGGCGGAATCCAGCGAACGCAACGCGAATACCGTGCTGCCGCTGATGACGACAGCCAGTATCACGGCGAGGGCAAGCCCCAGTTGAGAGGCAATCCGGGCGCGAGGTTGAGACATGAAGGCTCCTGGCCGAGGCCAGGATCATCCTGATCTCATAGCGCTGCTCGGCAAAATTCTAATAGGGGAAACGTTGCAGAACGGTAGTTCCAACAACCCTACTTCGGCGGGCAGGCTCAATACTTGAGCGAATCACAGGGGTATCGCGCAAACGATTGCTGGCCGGTGCGCAATCCACTCAGTCGAGGCGCTCGACCTGGGGCAATTCCATGGCCTGCACTTCGCCCTGGAGAAAGTCACCCAGCCGTCGCAAACGCTCGCCACCCGGCCGGGTCTTCGGCCACACCAGATAGTAATTTTCCCCACTGGCCACAGCGGTGGGCCATGGCAGACTCAGGCGGCCCTGGGCCACGTCTTCGGCCACCATCAGCAAGTCGCCCATGGACACGCCGTACCCTCGGGCGGCGGCGATCATACCCAACTCCAAGGTGTCGAACACCTGCCCGCCCTTGAGCGAAACCTGGGATGACAGCCCCATGCGCTCCAGCCAGTTGCGCCAGTCACGCCGGTCCGGCGTCGGGTGCAGCAGTTCGGCAGAGGCCAGGCGCGCAACGTCCCAGGGTCCGTCGCTCAACAGGTTCGGCGCGCCCACCGGAATCAGCAACTCAGGAAACAGGTAGCTGGCTTCCCAGTCCGGCGGGAAATGCCCGTTGCTCAGCAACACCGCGCAATCGAATGGTTCCTGGTTGAAATCCACCTCATCGACGCTCATCCAGGCGCTGGTCAGTTGCACTTCATTGCCCGGCTGCAGGTGCCGGAAGCGACTGAGGCGCGCCAGCAGCCAGCGCATGGTCAGGGTGGACGGCGCCTTCATGCGCAGGATGTCGTCCTCGGCATTCAAGGTATGGCAGGCCCGCTCCAGGGCCGCAAAGCCTTCACGCACGCCCGGCAGCAACAGGCGCGCTGCCTCGGTGAGTTGCAAGGTGCGGCCGCTGCGCTGGAACAGGCGGCAGGCGAAATGCTCTTCCAGGGTACGAATGTGCCGGCTCACCGCACTTTGGGTGATCGACAACTCTTCCGCCGCGCGGGTGAACGAGTTGTAGCGGGACGCAGCTTCAAACGCGCGCAAGGCGTAAAGAGGAGGAAGACGACGAGACATGGCGAAAACTCCGACGGCGCAATATCGAAACCCTACCAGAATCATTTAGGCATGAGTTTTAATCATGCGAACCATCGGATTTATCCCTTTGTGCAATGCGCTGTGAGCGCCGAGAATCAACCCTTCCACCCTTCCCTGACTTTTTGAGCGTGATGATCATGCAGCATCCGGCACGTACCGAACTCTGGGCCATTCTGCGGCTGTCAGGGCCGCTGATTGCCTCACAGTTGGCCCACATGCTGATGGTGCTGACCGACACCCTGATGATGGCCCGCCTGAGCCCCGAGGCCCTGGCCGGCGGAGGCCTGGGTGCGGCGAGCTATTCGTTCGTGTCGATTTTCTGCATCGGCGTGATCGCTGCCGTGGGCACGCTGGTCGCGATCCGCCAGGGCGCCGGCGACATCGAAGGCGCCACCCGCCTGACCCAGGCCGGGCTGTGGCTGGCCTGGTTGATGGCGCTGGTGGCTGGTTTGCTGCTGTGGAACCTCAAGCCGGTGCTGCTGATGTTCGGCCAGACCGAAACCAACGTCGCGTCCGCCGGCCAGTTCCTGACCATCCTGCCGTTCGCCCTACCCGGCTACCTGACGTTCATGGCGCTACGCGGCTTCACCAGCGCTATCGGCAAGGCCACGCCGGTGATGGTGATCAGCCTGTGCGGCACGGTGATCAACTACCTGCTCAACCACGCGTTGATCGAAGGCATGTTCGGCCTGCCGAAACTCGGGCTGGTGGGCATTGGCCTGGTCACCGCCATCGTTGCCAACTGCATGGCGTTGGCGTTGATCTGGTACATCAAATACAACCGTGCCTACGACGCGTATCCGCTGCGCAAGGGTTTGCTGCGGCCCAACCTGCATTACCTGCGGGAACTGTGGCGCCTGGGCCTGCCGATTGGTGGCACCTATGCGGTGGAAGTCGGGCTGTTTGCGTTCGCCGCGCTGTGCATGGGCACCATGGGCAGTACGCAATTGGCTGCGCACCAGATCGCCCTGCAGATCGTGTCGGTGGCGTTCATGGTGCCGGCGGGCATGTCGTACGCGATCACCATGCGTATCGGCCAGCATTATGGTGCCGGGCAGTTGCTGGAAGCGCGGCTGGCCGGGCGAGTTGGCATAGGCTTTGGCGCAGTGGTGATGCTGGGCTTTGCAGCGGTGCTGTGGTTGTTCTCGCACCCACTGATCAGCTTGTTCCTCGACCAGCATGACCCGGCGTTTCGCGACGTGATCAACCTCGCCGTCAGCCTGCTGGCGGTGGCCGCATGGTTTGAGCTGTTCGACGGCGTGCAAACCATCGCCATGGGCTGTATTCGCGGACTCAAGGATGCCAAGACCACCTTCCTGGTCGGGCTGGGCTGCTACTGGCTGATCGGCGCACCGGCCGCATGGTTGATGGCGTTCAATCTCGGCTGGGGGCCGACGGGCGTTTGGTGGGGCCTGGCCCTGGGCCTGGCGTGCGCGGCAGTCAGCCTGACCTGGGCGTTTGAACGGAAGATGAAGCGGATGATTCGCCAGGAGCCTGAAACCCACCAAGGATTTCAAGCCGCGCAGCCGGAGTAACGGCTGTACTCGGTCAAATGTGGGAGCGGGCTTGCTCGCGAA
>NZ_JACARK010000687.1:0-9277 GCF_013386655.1 Pseudomonas sp. K5002
CGAATTCGCCCGCGAAGCCCACAAGGCCGGCAAGATCGTCATCCTGCACATGCCCATGGACCCGGCCACCGGCCCGTTCGCCTGGCACCCCGACCTGCCTATCGAAGAGCTGGGCAAACGCCTGGACGCGGCCTTCAAGGCCGTGCCCTACACCGCCGGCATCAACAACCACATGGGCAGCCGCATGACCGCCCAGCCGGAGGCCATGGCCTGGTTGATGGGTGAGCTGCAACGACGCCACAAGTTCTTCGTCGACAGCCGCACCAGCGCTAAAACCGTCGCCGCCGCCGAGGCGCAAAAGATTGGCCTGGCCAGCGTCTCGCGGGATGTGTTCCTCGACGACGAACGCACCGAAGCGGCCATCACCACCCAGCTGCAGACCGCGATCAAGCTGGCCCACAAACAGGGGTCGGCGGTGATGATCGGCCACCCTTATCCACAGACCCTGGCGGTACTCGAACGTGAGCTGCCCAAGCTCAAGGCCCAGGGCGTCGAGTGGATCGACATCAAGTTGATGATCAGCCTGCGCAGCAACCAGGCCATGGCCGGCCACGGAAAAAACGGCACTTACCGCTAGTGCTATATAGCTACCGCGCCTGACCGAGCGGACTCTCCGATAGTGGATCTTCGTATCCACTGGAGAGTCTGTAGATGAACTCACTGCAATACAAAGACCTGCTGATCAACTTCACCACCGAGTTCGTTCCTGTATGGAACGACAAAGGCACTCGCGCCGAAAAACCCGTGACCTTCTGGCGCCCGAGCACATCCTCCGACGCGCTGGGCAACTTCGTCCCGCTGGGTGATGTGGCCGTGGCGGGTTACCACAACATCAATCAACTGAACATCGTCGCTGTTGTCAGCGAAGTTGACCGGGAGAATGGCACCGCCTTGCGGCCCCCCGTCGACTTCGAGAGAGTCTGGGAACACTCGGGACCAAGGGCACGCGCCAATTTCTCAATCTGGCGGCCCACCGCTCCAGAAGGTTATGTGGCGATGGGGCTGGTCTGTGGCCTCGGTAACGACAAACCACCACGCAATACCATCCGCTGTGTCAGAGAAGACCTGGTGACTCAGGCCTATGTCGACCAGTTGATCTGGAGCGACCAAGGCAGCGGCGCCCACCGGGACTTCAGCGCCTGGGGTGTCTCCCCGTCGCAAGCAGCTCCTGGCCAAGCCTACCTGGCACCGGGCACCTTTACCGGCGCCGAGGGCTATGCCAAGCCAACCAGGCAAAGCCCGGTGCACGCGCTGCGGCTGGACCTTGCGCTTCATTCCGAAGATTTGCCGCCACTTTCACCCGAAATGGCACCAGGACGCACGATGCCGGAGCAGGTAACAGAGGGCATTCATGTGTGCGAACTGCCCTGGTTTACCGTGAACGACCCGACCCTGACGCCCCTGGAAAAACTGCAAACGTGCCCGGTATATCGGTTGAAAAGAATCGACCAGTACAGCTTGGTGGCCAGCGGTCAAAACACCACGCCAGCAAGCCAAACCTTCAGTTGGGTATTCGCAAAAGGAGAGATCAGTGACTTCTCCATGGGCCTGCGCGCCTTGACCGGCGTCGATATAAAGGCTGCCTGGGCACCCCGGCATCCGTTGAGTATCAGTGCCAACCTCAATCGCGACTTCACGCATACGGGCTTGACCGCACAAGGTTGGGAACGGGAGGGCGTGGCGGATGTGATGGCTTACATCCCGGCGAATAAATCCATCGCTGCCTACCTGGTCAAAAGCCGATACGAGCTATTGCGGGCTGATGGCAGCCAGCTCGGGCCAACCCTGACCTATGCCAGCGGAGATAACGTCTACTTCAGCGAGCTGCTGCAACCTGAAGCGGCGGTTACTGCTGTTGAGGAGCCAGAGGAAGTACCAGCAGCGGTGCCCGAGCCCACAGAAAACAACCTAGAGATAACGCCCCATGATTTCATCGACGACACCCTCCTGCCGTAACTGATCGAGGGCCGCCTGGAGTTTCGCCACTACGTCATCCGGCACGTTTTTGTTCAGCGCCAGGTACAGCTCCGCGCTGTTGAAACGCAACACAGTCTTGAGCCCGGTCACCCCGACCTGGCGTGCCAGATAACGGCCCGCCGGGTCCCCGGTGGCCCACAGGTCGATCTGGCCATCCACCAGCTTTTTCGCGTTGTCCTGATCCCGCAACACGATCACCGGCTTGAGCCCCTGCTTCTCCAGGCTCTCGGCGATGGCGTCGCCCTTGTAGGCGCCGATCTTGTAGCGCCGCGCCTGCTCAAGGTCGCTCAGCTGGATCTTGCTGTCAGCCTTGGCCAGCAGCACCCAATCGTCCGGGCCGATGGGGCCGACCCATTTGAACAGCGCCTCACGGTCCGGCAAGCGCGCCATCACGAACACGCCGTAACCGGGTTTTTCCAGGGCGAGTTTGTAGATCCGGTCCCAAGGGAACCGCAGGGTCAGGTTGTAGGAAATACCGGCACGCTGGAACGTCTCGCGGACGATGTCCACGGCAATGCCTTCGATGTTCTCTTCCTTGGCGAAGTTCTTGCCGTTTTTCGCCATGTTGTACGGCGGGAAGTTTTCCGTCAGCAACACCAGGGAAGCGCCGTCGGACGGTTCATCAGCGTAAGCCGAACCCGTCAGCAGAACGGTGGTACTGGCGAGGGCGAGCAGCAGGTCTTTGAACATGAAAGTTACCGGAATCCATGGCAAGCCCAGAGAGTGCCGCGAGCCTGCCATGGTGTCCAGTGACGTTTAGCGTACGACGATACCGCGCGCCGCCATGTAGGCCTTGGCCTCAGGCACGGTGTATTCGCCAAAGTGGAAAATACTCGCCGCCAGCACTGCGCTGGCGTGGCCTTCGATCACGCCGTCGGCCAGGTGCTGCAGGTTGCCGACGCCGCCGGAAGCAATCACCGGGATGCCCAGCGCGTCGCTGATGGCGCGGGTCACGCCCAGGTCGAAGCCGTTTTTCATGCCGTCCTGGTCCATGCTGGTCAGCAGGATTTCACCGGCACCCAGGGCTTCCATCTTCATCGCCCACTGCACGGCATCCAGCCCGGTCGGCTTGCGCCCGCCGTGGGTGAAGATCTCCCAGCGCGGGGTTTCGCCCGGGCCGGAGACTTTCTTGGCGTCGATGGCAACCACGATGCATTGCGAACCGAAGTGCTGTGCGGCTTCGCCGACAAATTCCGGGTTGAACACCGCCGCGGTGTTGATCGAAACCTTGTCCGCGCCGGCATTCAGCAGGTTGCGAATGTCCTGCACGGTACGCACGCCACCGCCCACGGTCAGCGGGATAAACACCTGGCTGGCCATGCGCTCCACGGTATGCAGCGTGGTGTCGCGACCATCGACGCTGGCGGTGATGTCGAGAAAGGTAATCTCGTCGGCACCCTGTTCGTCGTAGCGACGGGCGATTTCCACCGGGTCGCCGGCGTCACGGATGTTCTCGAACTTGACGCCCTTGACCACGCGACCGTTGTCGACGTCCAGGCAAGGGATGATGCGTTTGGCCAGCGCCATGGTCAGTCCTCAGCCGTTGTAGGCGTCGCAGTAAGCCTGGGCTTCAGCGACGTCCAGGGTGCCTTCATAGATCGCCCGGCCGGTGATCGCGCCGATGATCCCCGGCGCCTTCGCGTCCAGCAGCGACTTGATGTCGCCGAGGTTGTGGATACCGCCGGAAGCGATCACCGGGATCTTGGTGGCGGCGGCCAGCGCAGCGGTGAACGGTACGTTGCAGCCCTGCATCATGCCGTCTTTGGCGATGTCGGTATAAACGATGGCGGAGACGCCGTCGGCTTCAAACTGCTTGGCGAGGTCGATCACCTGGACGGTGCTGATCTCGGCCCAGCCGTCGGTGGCGACGAAACCGTCCTTGGCGTCCAGGCCCACGATCACTTTGCCGGGGAACGCACGGCAGGCTTCGGCGACGAAGGCCGGGTCTTTCACGGCCTTGGTGCCGATGATCACGTAGCTCACGCCTGCTTTCACGTAGTGCTCGATGGTTTCCAGGGAGCGGATACCGCCGCCGATCTGGATCGGCAGGTTGGGGTAGCGCTTGGCGATCGCCGTGACGACTTCACCGTTGACCGGCTGGCCTTCGAACGCACCGTTCAAGTCCACCAGATGCAGACGACGGCAACCGCCTTCCACCCACTTGGCAGCCATGCTCACCGGGTCATCGGAGAACACCGTGGAATCTTCCATGCGGCCCTGGCGCAGACGTACGCAGGCGCCGTCCTTGAGATCGATAGCGGGAATAATCAGCATCTGGCAAACCTTATTCGATATTCAGCGTTGCTCGGGAAATCAGGGTTTCTCGAGCGCCCACAAGTCGCTTTCGATGCTTTCGAACCTCTCTTTAAGGTGCGTCTGCACATCGAAAATCGCCCTGTTGTAATAGTGCGGAGCAATTTCAGTGGTGAACAGTTCGAGGATTTCTGCAACCTCGAACGAGCCGAGCTTGAGCTCGAAGCGGTCTTCCATGAAACGCTTGATCTTGTCGGTGGCCTCACTCTCCTGCTGGGGAGTGAGGTTCAAGATCGGCGGCTTGACCTTCTTGGCCATTACCAGCGCCCGTCCCACGCGGCGAAGTTCTGCAGCAATTGCAGGCCATGGGTATGGCTCTTCTCCGGGTGGAATTGCACGGCAAAGCGCGAACCGTCGGCCAGGGCCGCGGCGAAGTCGACGCCATAGTGCCCGCCACCCACCACCTGGCGCGGGTTACCGGCGGCGATGTAATAGCTGTGTACGAAATAGAAACGCGCCAGGTCCGGCACTTCGTGCCACAGCGGGTGATCCACGGTCTGGCGCACTTCGTTCCAGCCCATGTGTGGCACCTTCAGGTGCTCGCCGTCTTCGTGCAGGTCCTTGCCGAAAAACTTCACCTGGCCCGGAAACAGACCGATGCAGTCGACGCCGTCGTTCTCTTCACTGCTGTCGAGCAAGGCTTGCATGCCCACGCAGATGCCGAGGAACGGCCGGTCCTGGCTGACTTCACGCACCAGGCTGTCGAAGCCCAGGCGGCGAATCTCGGCCATGCAGTCGCGAATCGCGCCAACCCCCGGGAACACTACCCGGTCGGCTTCGCGAATCACGTCGGCATCGCTGGTGATCAGCACCTTGCCGGCACCTACGTGCTCGAGGGCCTTGGCCACCGAGTGCAGGTTACCCATGCCGTAGTCGATAACCGCGACCGTCTGCATTACAGGACGCCCTTGGTCGACGGCATTTGCCCGGCCATGCGGTCATCCAGCTCCACGGCCATGCGCAGGGCACGGCCGAAAGCCTTGAACACGGTCTCGATCTGGTGGTGGGTGTTGGTGCCACGCAGGTTGTCGATGTGCAGGCTGACCAGGGCGTGGTTGACGAAACCCTGGAAGAATTCCTGGAACAGGTCGACGTCGAAGCCGCCCACGGTGGCGCGGGTGTACGGCACGTGCATCTGCAGGCCCGGGCGGCCGGAGAAGTCGATGACCACACGCGACAGCGCTTCGTCCAGCGGGACATAGGCGTGACCGTAGCGACGGATGCCTTTCTTGTCGCCGATGGCTTTGGCAAATGCCTGGCCCAACGTGATACCGACGTCTTCCACCGTGTGGTGGTCGTCGATATGCAGGTCGCCCTTGCTGACGATATCCAGGTCGATCAGCCCGTGACGGGCGATCTGGTCCAGCATGTGCTCAAGAAAAGGTACACCGATATCAAATCGGGCCTTTCCGGTGCCATCCAGGTTGATCGAGGCTTTGATCTGGGTTTCCAGAGTGTCGCGCTCGACGGACGCCTTACGTTCGGCCATCACCAGCTCCGCAAAATCATTGGGCGAAAAAGGCAGCCATTATAGGGGCGCGGGCGCTAAACAGAAACATCGGAGGGGATAAGACTGATGGAGTGTCGGGGATAGACATGTCAGTACAAGTGTGGGAGCAGCTTTGTGTGGGAGCGGGCTTGCTCGCGAAAGCGGTGTGTCAGCCAAACATGGGCTGACTGGTCCATCGCATTCGCGAGCAAGCCCGCTCCCACACAAGCCTGCTCCCACAAGGGTTACGCGGTGTTAGTGGAACAGTACCGCAGTTTTCTGCAGGGTGACCCACACGCCCCACGCCAACGGAATGCCCACCGCCAGCCAGGCGGCAACCGCCAATGGCACGCTGCCGGAGGAGGCTTTCCACTCCAGCACGGTGCTGGAATCGGCGCCCTTGTCATGGCCCAGCGCCTGCTCGGCAGCCAGTTCGGCGTCGGTCATGAAGTACTTGTCTGCCACCGGCCGGACCAGCAGGTTGCAGATGAAGCCCAGCACCAGCAGGCCGGCGAGGATGTACAAGGTGATGTCGTAGGCGGCAGCGCGTTCAACGCCGATGCTCAACTGATACTCACGCAGGTAGTTCACCAGCACCGGACCCAATACGCCCGCCGCTGCCCAAGCGGTCAGCAGGCGACCGTGGATCGCACCCACCATTTGCGTACCGAACAGGTCCGCCAGGTAAGCCGGCACCGTCGCAAAACCACCGCCGTACATCGACAGGATGATGCAGAACGCCGCCACGAACAGCGCGACGTTACCCAGGTGACCCAGGTTCGGGATCAGCGCGTACAGGGCAAAGCCCAATGCGAAGAACACGAAGTAGGTGTTTTTACGGCCCAGGTAGTCGGAGAACGATGCCCAGAAGAACCGGCCACCGATGTTGAACAGGCTCAACAGACCGGTAAAGCCGGCTGCGATGGCCGCGATGGAAGCCAGTTGGCCGGCATCCAGTTGGCCAAATGCCAGGCCGTTACCCAGCAACTTGCCGCCGAACACTTCCTGCAGCAGCGGCGAAGCCATGCCGAGGATGCCGATGCCGGCAGACACGTTCAGGCACAGCACCAGCCACACCAGGCGGAATTGCGGGGTTTTCCAGGCCACGTTCACGTGCACGTGACGGTGGGTGATCATCGCATTGCTGGCTTTTTTCGCCGGGGCAGTCCAGCCCTCAGGCTTCCAGCCGGTCGGCGGAACGCGATAGGACAAGGCGCCGCCGATCATGAACACGAAGTAGATCACGGCCATGACCACGAAGCTCTGCCACACGCCAACGCTGGTCGGCGAGGCAAAGTGGCCCATCAAGGCGGCTGCCAGCGGGGCACCCACCATCGCGCCGCCGCCGAAGCCCATGATCGCCATGCCGGTGGCCATGCCGCGCTTGTCCGGGAACCACTTGATCAGGGTCGAGACCGGCGAGATATAGCCCAGGCCCAGGCCGATACCACCAATGACCCCGGAGCCGATCCACATCAGCCAGATCTGGTGGGTATAGATCCCCAGCGCGGAGATCAGCAGGCCGCCACACCAGCACAAGGCCGAAACGACACCAGCCTTGCGTGGCCCGGCGTGTTCAAGCCAGCCGCCCCAGATCGCTGCGGAGCAGCCGAGGAAGATGAAGAACAGGGTGTAGATCCAGCCCAGCATGGAGATGGGCCAGTCGCATTGCGACGAGAAGACCTGGCTGATGAAGCTCATGTCCGGCGCGCAGGCGACCGGTGCGGTGATCCCCAGCGCCTTGGACAACGGCAGCCAGAACACCGAAAAACCGTAGGCCATGCCGATACACAGGTGGATCGCCAGGGCGGCCGGTGGTACCAGCCAACGGTTGAACCCGGGCTTGGCGATAATGCGTTCCTTGGACAGGAACGCAGGCTGTGCAGCAGTATTACCCGCCGCAGTGCTAGTGCTCATTGGTGTTTCCCCCAGTTATTAGTATGTGTCCGTCGGGCGCTCTCTCCCTCGGCCTTACACGCAAGGCGTGGCCGTTTTGTTGAGTAAAGCTCCTTTTAAACGCGACGTTTAGTCGCAGACGGCAGACGAACATGCGCAGATTAGCATCTGTGGATGACAGAAAAACCAAACTGATATCACCTTTCTGGAGTTATCTGATTTGTTTGACGCCATGTAACGATCCCTAAACAGCCATAGGGCTACGAGCGTTATACTCTTCGGCTAAATTTTAAAATCGACATACAAGGACTCGCCCATGAAAGCGTTCGGCAAAATCCTGGGTCTGGTACTTCTCGGGCTGTTGCTGATCATTGTGGCTCTAGGCTTTGCCCTGACCCATCTCTTCGATCCCAACGACTACAAAGACGAGATTCGCCAGATTGCCCGCGACAAGGCCCACATCGAGCTGACGCTCAATGGCGACATCGGCTGGAGCCTGTTCCCCTGGCTCGGTCTTGAATTGCACGAGGCCAGCGTTGCGACCCTGACCAATCCGAGCCAACCGTTTGCCGATCTGCAGATGCTCGGCCTGTCGGTGCGCGTGCTGCCGCTGCTGCGCCGTGAAGTGCAGATGAGCGATGTACGTGTCGAAGGCCTGAACCTGCGCCTGAACAAAGACGTGCATGGCCACGGCAACTGGGAAGACATCGGCAAGAATGTGCCGGACCCGGCTACCGCCGCCACCACGCCTGCCGTGACTGAAGCGGCCACACCGGCCAAGCCTGAAAAGCCGCCGCAGCCGATCCGCCTGGACATCGACAGCCTGACCATCAACAACGCCCGCGTCGAATACAACGACGAGCAGACCGGCAAGCAGTTCAGCGCCGAAAGCATCCAGCTGAGCGCCGGCGCCGTGCACGAAGGTGCAAGCATCCCGGTCAAACTCACCGCATTCTTCGGCACCAACCAGCCGCTGATGCGCGTCAAGACCGAGGTCAATGGCAACCTGCGCATTCAGCGCGCCCTCAAGCGCTACCAGTTCGAAGACATGAAGGTCACTGGTGAAGCCACCGGCGAGCCGCTGCAAGGCAAGACCGTGACCTTTTCGACCCAGGGCCAATTGCTGGTGGACCAGTCTGCGAATATCGCCGAATGGACCGGCATGAAGCTGTCGCTGAACCAACTGCGCGCCCTGGGCGAGCTGAAGGTCAACGACCTGGACAAGACTCCACAGCTCAGCGGTGCCCTGTCGATTGCCCAGTTTGACCTGGCCAAGTTCCTCGACAGCGTCGGCAACCCGCTGCCACCGATGGCCGCCGGCAGCCTGAGCAAGGTCGAACTGGTCAGCCGCCTCAAGGGCACGCCGACCAGCCTGGCGCTTGAAGACCTCAACCTGAAACTCGACGACAGCACCTTCACCGGTCGCGTGGCCGTGGATGATTTCGCCAGGCAATCCCTGCGGGTGCAGCTCAAGGCCGATACGTTCAACGCCGACAACTACCTGCCGGCCAAGTCCGAAGCCGCCAAGGGCGCTGCGGCCGCGCGCCAGGCTGAAGTGCAGAACAGCGAAGCCGGCGCCATGGCGGCCGGTGGCACCACACC
>NZ_JACARK010000688.1:0-4031 GCF_013386655.1 Pseudomonas sp. K5002
TCCCAGGCCTTGCGGGTGCTCAGCCGTGATCTGCTTAGCCTGCTGCGGGCGGCGCGGGGCGTGGCGCGCCAGCGGATGATGCTCGATGAAACGGCGGCGGTCGGGCCACTGATTGAAGCGGTGGCTTTGGCGTTGCAGCAGGAGCGTCTTGATGAACTGCCCGAGTTGTCACAACGGCTTGGCCTGGCGTTGCAGGATCCGCATCTTGGCCAGGAGGCGCACTTTTGCCTGGTGCAACTGGCGCAGGTGTTGCGCTTGATTGAGCGGGGTGCATTGACGCTGTCGGCGGTCGAGCAGGGCAGGGTGCCGCCCGGCGCACCGGGGGCGATGTCCTGGCACCGGGATATCGAGCAGGGGGTGCTAGGTGGGCTGCGCAGTGCGTTGGCCTTTCTGGCGGTCGCGGCGTTCTGGATCTTTACGGCGTGGCCTTCGGGTTTGGGCGCGGTATCGATTTGTGGCGTGGTGTTGAGCCTGTTTGCAGCGCGGGAAAACCCTTCGGCCTCCAGCCTGAACTTCCTCAAGGGCATTGCGCTGTCGATCCCGGTGGCCGGTGTTGTGTGCTTCGTACTGTTGCCCGGCTTCGATGGCTTTCCCTTGTTATGCCTGGCGTTGGGAGTGCCGCTGTTTTTCGCCTCGTTGTGCATGAGCCGCCTCAAGCTGGCGGCCACGGCCTCGGCGTTCTGCATCTTTTTCGTCAACAACGTCGGGCCCAGCAATGTGATGACCTATGACTTTGCCGCCTTCCTCAACAAGGCCATCGCGACGTTGGTGGGTGTCGGGATTGCCGTGGTGGTGTTTCGGCTGATCCAGCTCAATCCCGGCGAGCATCACTATCGGCGGATGTTCAAGGCGTCGCTGTTCGACCTGGCGCAATTGACTTCCCGTCCCCTGGAGCAGGCTGAAAGCTGGTTTGGCGGGCGCATGGCGGACCGGTTGATTCGCTTGTCGCGCTACAGCGAAACCTTGCCTGCCGATCGCCGTGTCCACTGGGATAACGGATTGCTGGGGCTGGACCTGGGGGATGAGTTGCTGGAGTTGCGCGCCTGCCTGGCGGACAGCCGGGGTGCGTTGGCGATTGAGCGCGATCGCTATTTGCGGGCATTGGAGTCGGTGTTGGAGGAGGGTGGACCGAGCGTGGCGAATGAGTCGCTGATGGATGCGGCCAGCGTTGCGATGCTTGAAGCGCTTGAACAGCCTTCGGGATTGGCGGAGCAGGATCGGGAAATGGCCAGGGCGGCGGTGCTGCAACTGCGGTTTACGTGGCGTAAGTGGTGTCGGCGGGGGATGTAGGCGCTGGCAAGCCAGCGCCTACACGGGGCATTACTCGGCGATCTGCAACTTGCGCGCCTCGGTGTACACGTAGCGCACCTTTTCATACTCGAACGGCGAGTTCATCTGGCCGTAGCGGAAGCTGGTCTGGTAGCGCTTGTCGACGGCGCGCAGGGCCCAGATTTCCGGGTGGTTTTCGCTGACCTTGGACACGTTCAGGAAGTTGATCTCGGTCTCGGCGCCGTAGTCCACCAGCAGGCCGGTGGTATCCCGCAGGTTCGACGGACCAAACAGCGGCAGCACCAGGTAGGCGCCGCCCGGTACACCGTAGAAGCCCAGGGTCTGGCCGAAGTCTTCGCTCTGGCGCGGCAGGCCCATGGCGGTGGCCGGGTCCCACAGGCCGGCGATGCCGATGGTGGTGTTGAGCAGCAGGCGCCCGGTGGTTTCCAGGGAACGATGGCCCTTGAGCTGCAGCAGGCTGTTCAACAGGTTGGGCACATCCCCGAGGTTGTTGAAGAAGTTGCTGACGCCGGTACGCAGGAAGCTTGGGGTGACATAGCGGTAACCGTCCACCACCGGCAGGAACACCCACTGGTCGAAGCGGTAGTTGAAGTGATAGACCCGGCGGTTCCACGACTCCAGCGGGTCGTAGACATTCAGCGCGTTGACCGACGAGCGCTCGAACTCACGCTGGTCCAGGCCAGGGTTGAACTTGAGGTGGCTCAGGGGCTCCTTGAAGCCGTCGGAGTCCACTACGGTCGGCGTGTGGGCCTTGCTGTTGTCGGCATTGGCCACGCCCGCGCACATCAGGGCGGCGAGCAGCAGAAGATATTTAGCCACGGAAGAACTCCAGCATGGCGTCGGCGTTGACGCGGTAGTTGAGGTTGCCGCAATGGCCGCCCAGGGGGTAGACGGTCAAGCGATCGCCGAAGGTTTTACGCAGGAAGCCAAGGTCGCCAGGGCCCAGGATCACGTCGTCGGCGTTGTGCATGACGGCGATTTTCGGGCTGTCGTGCAGGTAGTCCTTGAGGGCATACAGGCTGACCTGGTCAACCAGTTGCAGCAGGCTGCCGCCGTCGGAACGGGCGCGCCACATCGGGATCACCTGTTCGGTGAGGTAGCAGTCGAAGTCGCACTGCAGCGCACGCTTGAGGAACGGCGTGAGGCTGGTGCCTTCGCTGATCGGGTACTTGGGCGGGATGATCAGGCCGCGACGGTTGATCAGGTCCGAGGTGAAGGCAATGTCGGCCGCCGAGAAGCGGAATGAAGTGCCGATCAGCATCGCCATCTGTTCGTTGGTCAGGTGTTCCTTGGAGTTCTGGAAGTCGTACAGCAGGGCATCGTTGAGGTCGATGTAGCCCTTTTGCTGGAAGTAGCGGGTCAGTTTGTTCAACACCAGCTCATAGAAGGTGGTGCTGTTGTTGATGCCCTTGACCTCGGTCTGCACCAGTTTGTCGAGGTTGGTGATCGAGGTATAGAGGTTGACCGGCGGGTTCAGCAGCAGGACTTTCTTGAAGTTGAAGCTGCGACGGGTTTCATCCAGCTTGCTGACAAAGGCTGCGTCGAGGGCGCCGAGGCTGTAGCCGGTGAGGTAGAAGTCGGTCACGGGCAGCGTCGGGTTTTGCGCGCGTACGGCCTGCATCACGCGGTACATGTCTTCGGCGTCTTCCTGGCTGATGCCGGGAGTGGCGAAGCGCGAGGCGGCGGCGATGAAGTCGAAGCTGGTGGGGGACGACAGCTGGACGACGTGGTAACCGGCCTTGTAGTAGAGCTTTTTCAGGTATTCGTTGATGGTGCTGTCAAAGCGTGCGCCGGTGCCGGCGATCAGGAAGATCAGCGGTGCGGCACGGTCCTGCTTGGCGATGCGGTAGGTGAGTTTCTTCACCGCCCAGAAGTTGTCAGGCAGGCTGAACTCGCGCTCGGGACGCATCGTCAGGGTGTAGTCGGACTGATTGATTTGATCGTCCGATGGCAGTTCCGGCCGCAGGTTCGGCGGGGTGGTGGCGATGGTCGCTTCAAACGGGTTGGTCAAAGGGTAGCCATAGCTGGCCTGGTCGATATCGACCGCCAGTGCTGACGCACTCAGAAAAAGGCTGCCCAACAGGGCCGCACAGCGCAAGGAACGGAGCATGACTAAATCCCTAAGAGGAAAACGTGCTGAAGTGGAGTTCGCAGGCTATGACCACCGCGTTGCTGCCGAAGTGCCAGCCTTCGGCACTAAAAGTCGGAAAAAACGTCGGAATCGGGGTAATAGTAGCGAGACGATACACTTTGGCACGCCTTAATGAACACTTATCTGTTTGCAAAACTTGCCAACGGCCACCGGGGGATTAAGCTGGGCGCCGTTTTCGCCTATCGGAGTGCCCCATGTCCCGCCGTTTTCCGCTGATCCTGTTGCTTATTGCCCTGCCGCTTTGGCTGGCCGCCAGTTATGGCGCGCGTTACGGATTCATGGAGGATGGCCGTTGGGTGGGCATTTGCGCTGACGAAGCCAGCCGCTGGGAATGCCAGGTGCGTTCCAACCTGGGGTTGATGATTCACTTCAAGGTGCTGGGCTGGGCGGCGCTGGTCACGGCGGTGCTGGCGTTTTTCGTGCCGGGCCGGGCCGGGTGGGGATTGGCCGTGTTGGCGCTGGTGTTCGGGTTTCCGGCGTTGGCGTTATACAACACGACCTTTGCGGTGTTTGCGGTGGTGATTGCGGGGTTGCGGTTGGTCCGTAAGCCTCGCGTTGCCTGACAGGGCCTCTTCGCGAGCAAGCCCGC
>NZ_JACARK010000688.1:4088-4333 GCF_013386655.1 Pseudomonas sp. K5002
CTTGCTCGCGAAAGCGGTCTTAAGCCTTGCGCACCCGTAAGCAACGCCACAAGGCTACGACCATGAACAGGCTCACCACCGCCCAACCCCACGCCTGCTGGTTCATCAACCCTTCACGGAACAACTGCGGCGCAATGCCGGCACCGATGATGAACGCCAGCAACGCAATCTCCCGCCGCAGCCCGCTCACCGGACGCACCAGGTACACCAGCGCCGGCAGCACCAGCGCGGCACTCGGGAAGCTG
>NZ_JACARK010000689.1:0-3355 GCF_013386655.1 Pseudomonas sp. K5002
CCAGCGTCACGCATAACACCGCCAACGGCCAGGCCTGCTGACTCGCCAGCAGGCTGGCCACGCCACCGATCGCCGCCGCCATCAACTGATGCATAAAGCCGCTCAAGGCCATGGCGTAGGAGCCGCTCACCGGTGATTCATCATTGGCCAGCGACAGGCTGATGGGATAACTCATCGATTGGCCGAACACCGCCAGGCAATACGGCAGCCACAGCAGGATCGCCAGCCCATTGGCAAACAGGCTGCCCAGCAACATCGTCGCGCTGCCGCACATCACCAACGCCACGCCCCAACTCATCATCGACAGGCGCCCGGTGCGGGCGACGAGGCGATTGACCATCAACGCCCCCGCCAGATATGCCGCGCTGATCGGCCAGCCGAGCCAGCCATATTGCGCCGCACTCCACTGGAAATGGCCCTGCAAAATCAACGGTGCGCAGGTGTTGAACGCGATGATCACCCCGTAACCCAAACCGCCCGCCAACGCAGGCCGCAGGAACGCCGGATGACGCAGGATCGTGCCGTAGATGCGCCAGGCCGAGACGTGTCCAGAGGCTTTTTCCAATCTTGGGAACACCACCCGTTGCAGCGCAATCATCAAGCCGACAGCCGAGACCGCCAGCCCATAAAAGATCGCCTCCCAACCAAACGCCACTTGCAACAGCGAGCCCACAAACTGCCCGATGCCCAGGGCGATCACGAACGTCATGCCCAGCCACGACAAACCTTTGGCCAACAGGGCACCGCTGAAGCTGTCACGAACCAGCACCCGCGCCATCACCGACACACCGCCCGCACCGAGGCCTTGAACCAGGCGCAGGCCGAGGAACGATTCGAGGCTGTAGGCGGACGGAATCGCCGCACTGGCCAGCGCATACAGCGCCAACGCTGCCAGCAACACCGGCTTTCTACCCAGGCGCTCACCGAGGCTGCCCCAGAGCAGCATCGGCAACGCCATGCCGATCAAGTACACCGCCAGGGCCAGTGCCACCTGGTCCTCTGCAGCGGTCAATGACAAGGCAATCGCCGGCACGGCGGGCAGATAACTGCTGATGCCAACCTGGGACAAAAAGGCCGCGCTGCAGGCAATGGCGAGGGTCGTGGTGCTTTTCAAGGGGCAAAAGATCCTGTTGAGCAGTAAGCTGCAAGCCGCAAGCTACAAGTTGCCAGTGGGTTTGTCTCTACCTTGCAGCCTGAAGCTAACCGCTTGTCGCTTAGGAACCAACCTTATGAGAGTTCTATTATTCGGCGCCACCGGCATGGTCGGCCAAGGCGTGTTACGCGAGTGCCTGCTGGCCAGTGACGTGCAGGAAGTCGTCGCCGTCGGCCGTACCGCGCTGACCCAGGAACACGGCAAGCTGCATCAAGTGCTGCATGCCGACATGTTTGATTTCCAGCCCCTGGAGCATCTGCTGCAAGGTTTTGACGCCTGCTTCTTTTGCCTGGGCGTGTCCTCGGTGGGCATGGATGAAGCCAAGTACACCCATTTGAGCTACGACTTGACGCTGGTGGCC
Source organism: Pseudomonas sp. K5002 (assembly GCF_013386655.1). Classification (NCBI taxonomy): domain Bacteria; kingdom Pseudomonadati; phylum Pseudomonadota; class Gammaproteobacteria; order Pseudomonadales; family Pseudomonadaceae; genus Pseudomonas; species Pseudomonas sp. K5002. The sequence goes on from NZ_JACARK010000689.1 coordinate 1,515, forward strand.
GCCAGCACCCTGGCGCGGCTTAACCCGCAGATGACCTTCATCTACGTGTCCGGCGCCGGGACTGACAGCAGCGAAACCGGCAAAACCATGTGGGCACGGATCAAGGGCAAGACCGAGAATGCGTTGCTGCGCCTGCCGTTCAAGGCGGTGTACCTGTTCCGTCCCGGGGTGATCCAGCCGTTGCACGGCGTGCGCTCGAAAACCCCGCTCTACCAGTCCATCTACACCGTGGTCGGCCCGTTGTTGTCGCTGCTGCGCCATGTGCGACCGGCCTGGGTGGTGAGCACGGAAACCGTTGGCCGCGCAATGCTCTCGGCCGTCCGGCACGGTGCACCTCTGCCGGTGGTGGAGCAGGCCGATATCAATCGCCTGGCCACCGAGCGCGCCTAGATGCTGCACAAAAGCCTGGTTCGCCGCCTTGACCTGATCACCCTGCAATTGTTTGTGGCAGTGCATGAGGAAGGCACGCTGACCCGCGCCGCCGCCCGTGAAGCCATCGCGGTCTCCGCGGCCAGCAAGCGCTTGATGGAGCTGGAACAGGTGCTGGGCGTCAGCCTGTTTGTGCGCCAGGCCAAGGGCATGCAGCTCACGGCTGCCGGCGAGACCTTGCTGCACCATGCACGGCAGATGCTGTTCAATGTCGAGAAGATGGGCCTGGAGCTGGGCGAACACAGTCACGGCGTGCGCGGTTATGTGCGGATGCTGGCGAACCTCTCGGCAATCATTCAGTTCCTGCCCGAAGACTTGCGCGACTTTTCCGCGCTGCATCCACAGGTGAAGGCCGACCTGGAAGAGCGGCCCAGCAACGGCGTGGTCCAGGGTGTGATTGACGGCGTTGCGGACCTGGGCATCTGTTCCAGCGACACCGATACCAAAGGCCTGCCCGGTGTGACCTATCGCCGGGACAAACTGGTGGTGCTGATGCCGGCGGATTACCCGTTGGCGTCGCGCAAGACCCTGACGTTCGCCGAGACGCTGGACAGCGACTACGTGGGGCTGCATTCCGCCAGTTCGATCAACATGCGCACCCATGCGGCGGCGCGGGAGGCGGGCAAGGTGCTGCGCTTGCGGATCCATGTGCCGGGCTTCGATGCCATGTGCCGGATGGTCCAGGCCAACATGGGCATCGGCATCCTGCCGCAAAAAGCCTATGAACTGTTTGGCCGGGCGTTGGGCTTGCACGCGGTGCCGCTGACGGATGCCTGGTCGGACCGCAGCCTGATCCTGGTGGTGCGTGATGAAGAACAGCTGTCACCGGTGAGCCGGCTGTTGTTCGATTACCTGCGGCGGGAGCAGGCGTAAGCAAACCCTGTGGCGAGGGCCCTCGCCACAACCAGTCCTTACTCAAGCGTTCGCATTTGGCGAACGCTCGTTGCCAACTGACGGTTGGATTTCTACTGCCTGCGTCCTCTAGCCTTGGCCCCACATTCCAAGAACAAGAGGTACACCCCATGACGGCTCCCCTGAGCGGTATCAAGGTGATCGAGATCGGCACCCTGATTGCCGCGCCCTTCGCCGCCCGGCTGATGGCCGAGTTTGGCGCCGAGGTGATCAAGATCGAAGCCATGGGGCAGGGCGATCCGCTTCGCAAATGGCGAAAGCTGCACGAAGGCACGTCGCTGTGGTGGTACCTGCAATCGCGTAACAAGAAGTCCCTGGCCCTGGACCTCAAGTCGGCAGAAGGCCTGGACCTGGTCAAGCAATTGCTGGGCGATGCCGACGTGCTGATCGAAAACCTGCGCCCCGGCGGCCTGGAAAAACTCGGCCTGGGCTGGGACGTGCTGCACGCCCTCAACCCCAAGCTGACCCTGGTGCGCATCTCCGGCTACGGCCAGACCGGC
>NZ_JACARK010000690.1:0-4659 GCF_013386655.1 Pseudomonas sp. K5002
GCCATGGGACGCGGGCAAGGTTTGCATGGCCCAGGCCGACAACACCGGGAAACCCAGGATTACCCCGGCAATCACCAGCGTCAGCCCGCGCACCTGGCGCCAGGTGGGCCAGCGCTCACGGCGCCACAGCAACAACGCCGCCGCCGGCACCGCCGCGAACAACGCCCGGCCCAGGCCATTGAGCAACGGGTGGATTTCCTGCACCACGATACGGGTGAAGGGCAGGGTGAGGCTGAAGATGACGACGCCCAGCAGGCCGAGGGCCATGCCGGTATTTTCGCGGGAGCTCATGGAAGGAACCAGAATCGAATGGGCCGGAAGTGGACGTTCATCTAGCCACAAAGCCCCGCAAACACGGGCTTACAGCTAGGTGCAGATTGAGCCGTACAGTTTGAACGGGCGACTCGGTTCATGTGGGAGCTGTCGAGCCTTGGCGAGGCTGCGATGGGATCAACGCAGTTTACCTGTCAGGCCGAGGTGTCTGCATCGCGGGCAAGCCCGGCTCCCACACAAGCCGGGGTGCTGATGTAGTAGCGGGCCATTACCCGGATCAAGCCTGCGGGTCTATCTTGGCTACTCCTGTCTGCCCAACCGTTCAACCGGAGGAATGTCCCATGGCCGCGAAAAAAATCCTGATGCTGGTCGGCGATTACGTCGAAGACTATGAAGTGATGGTGCCGTTCCAGGCGCTGCTGATGGTGGGGCATACCGTGCACGCGGTGTGCCCTGACAAGGCTGCCAGCCAGACCGTGCGCACGGCGATCCACGACTTCGAAGGCGACCAGACCTACAGCGAAAAGCCCGGGCACCTGTTCGCCCTGAATGCGGATTTTGCCAAGGTGAACGCCGCCGACTACGACGCGCTGCTGGTGCCGGGTGGCCGTGCCCCTGAGTACCTGCGGCTGAACGAAAAGGTCCTGCAACTGGTCAAGGATTTCGATCAGGCTGGCAAACCCATCGCTGCCGTGTGCCATGGCGCTCAACTGCTGGCGGCTGCCGGGATCCTGGAAGGCCGAGAGTGCAGCGCCTACCCGGCGTGCGGGCCGGAGGTACGACTGGCGGGCGGTACGTTCATCGATATCCCGGTGACCGACAGCCACGTTCAAGGCAATCTGGTGACGGCCCCGGCGTGGCCGGCGCACCCAAGCTGGCTCGCGGGTTTCCTCGGCCTGCTGGGCACCAAAATCACCCTGTAAAGCGGAGGTCATCGCCATGTGCGAACTGTACGTCAAGGCCGACCCGATTCTGTACGAATCCCGCTCGCGCTCCCTGCGCATCTGCGGCGTGGTGACCACCGTGCGCCTGGAAAACCAGTTCTGGGACATCCTCAGCGAGATCGCCGAGGTGGATGGCATGACCACCAATCAACTGATCGCCAAGCTGTATGAAGAAGTGATGGATTACCGCGGCGAAGTGGTGAATTTTGCTTCGTTCTTGCGGGTGAGTTGCACGCGGTATTTGAGCAAGCAGCGGGTTCACGCCCCAGAGCTCAGCCTTGTGAATACAAGAAATGGCGCGCAGAAGATCTGAATGTGGGAGCGGGCTTGCTCGCGAAGGCGGTGTGTCAGGTAACTCATGTACCGACTGATCCAGCGCTTTCGCGAGCAAGCCCGCTCCCACATTGATTAGGTGGGGTCAGAAGAACCGCGTCACACTGATCTTCGCATCCCGGCCCTTGGTGTAGGCGCGGTCGCCGCTCAGGGCCGGTCGGAAGTTGTTGTTGAACAGGTTGTCTACGGTGAAGTTCACCTCGGTACCCTTGAGGTAAGCCTGTTGCGGCTTCCAGCTGGCGAAGAGGCCCTGGGTGTTGTAGCGCTTGTTGCCGTACTGGTCGTAGAACAGGTCGCCGATGCTGGTGCCCGGGCCGCCGGAATACTTGTCGCTCGGCAGGCGGCTGGTGGCGCCGATGAACTGCCCTTGCCAGCCTACCCGCATATCCAGGCTCGGGATCTTGGTGCCGAGCACCACCACCCATTTGGTTGGCGGAATGTCCCGCGCCCAGACGTCCGGCCCCCACGGGTTGGTGTAGGCGCCTTCATGTTTACCGGTGGTGTAGGCGAACGATACCGAGCCGAACACGTAGGTGGAGTCATAGAAACTCTCGGCCTCGAAACCCTTGATGGTCATGCCGCCGATGTTGCGGTAGTTGGACATCGCGCCCGGCGGGCAGGCGCTGGAAATCGTCCCGCCGTTGACCGCCTGGTTCTGGCAGCCCACGCCTGTGGCCTTGAAGATTTCGTCCTCGACCTTGTTGTGGAACAGCGTGGTACGCAGTTGCAGGTTGTCGCCGTGGGCGAACACGTCGGCGAAACTGGTGACGTTGCCCAGGGTGATGGAGGTGATGCGCTCCGGGTCCAGGTCCAGGCTGGTGGCGGTGCGGCTGCCCAGGCCCTGGACTTCATACTGCTCGTCGATCACTGGCGCACGCCAGGTGCGGCTCCAGTTGGCGAACATCGCCACGTTCGGGGTGATGGTCCAGTACGCCGCCAGGCGTGGCGACCAGCCGGTGTAAGTGCGGTCGCTGTAGTCATGGCCGATGGCCGGGTCCGGGTTGCTGTAGTACGGCGCGTCGTTGGCCTCGCCGCGGTTGCGCACATGGTCATAGCGCATCGACGGGGTAATGGTCACATCGCCCAGCGTCACCGCGTCCTGGATAAAGAAGCTGTTGGTGTCGACCTTGCCATGGGGCATGAAGCCCGGCTGGAAGTGCCCGTAGTTGTATTTCGGGGTGTTGTAGGTGGCGCCGGGCATCCACATTTCGGTTTCCCGGGTGTGCTTGCGGATTTGCACACCGGTGGTCACCGCGTGCTGCAACGCACCGGTGGAAAACAGGCTGACGTTGCGTACGTCGAGGTTCTTGTCGTTATAGGAGGTGTCCATCTTGCGCCCGCCGGTGGCCAACTGGAAAAACGCCGTGGCGTCGCGCTCGTCGGTCTGGTCGGTATTGGATTCGGAGTACTTGATGGTCAAGTCCACCAGCGGGTTATTCATCGGCTGGTATTCGTACTTGCCGGACCAGGTGGTGTCGACGGTATTGCGGTTGGCCAGGAAGCGTTTCAGCGCGGCTTCGTAGCCATAGCGGTCGATGTTGGCCTGGGTCGGCGGCGTCGGGTAGCTGGCGGCAGAGAAGGGCGTCCAGCGCTGGCTGTTGGAGCGCGAATACGACAGACCCAGGCTTTGCTCATCGGTGAAGTGAGCATTGAACTTGAACAGTTTGCCGTCCACATTCTGGGCGCTGTTGGGCAGGCGCTTGGGGTTGATCGGGTACTGGTTGTTGTCGTTGGGCAGGGTGGCAGCCAGTTTCATGTCGCCGCCGTCGCGCTGGGTCAGGTAGGCCAGCGCGTCGAAGCGGCCGTCATCGGTACGCCCGTAAACGGCACTGCTGTAGACCTGCTCATGGTCGTTGCTGGAGTAGCCGTATTTGAGCATGGCACCGCTGTTGCGCCCGTCCTTGAGCAGGTCCGGGGCATCCTTGGTGGTCATGTTGACCGTACCGCCAAAGCCGCCGTTGCCGCTGAAGGGCGAGTTGGGGCCTTTCTCCACTTCGATGCTCTTGATCAGCTCGGGCTCGATAAACACAGTGCCCTGCTGATAGCGCTCAAAACCGCTTTTGGTGGCGCCATCGACGGTCAGCGGCACGTCTTCGGCGTCGCCGAAACCACGGATGTTGATGGTCTGGCCACCGGGCTTCAGCGAGCCGCCCTGGCTGATGCCGGGCAAGGTTTGCAGCAGGCTGGGGATGTTGTTGGACTGGTAGCGGTCGATGTCCGCCTGGGTCAGGGTGGAACGGCCGACGGTGGTGGAGTCGACCTCGTTGCCGGTGCCGATCACGCTCAGGGCGTCGAGCTGGATCGCGCTGCTGTTGGTGGTCTTGCCCTCTTCGGGGCGTACCACGTAAGTGCTGCCGACCTTGAGCAATACGAACTCGCCGTCCTTGAGCAGGGTGCGAATCGCCACTTCCGGTGTGAAGTCGCCATTGAGGGCTGGCGCCTGGATATTTTTCAGCAGCGCTTCATCGAACAGCAGCTGGATTTTCGCCTGCTGCGCCACCTGGCTCAGGGACGTGGCCAGGGACTGGGCCGGCAGTTGCAGCTTGAACGACTCTGCCTGGGCACTCAGGCTGAAGGCCAGGCAGGCGGCAATGGCGGTGGGTCGAAGAAACAGGTGCTGAACGTGGCAAGGCGCGCGAAACATGAAATCCCCCGGAGTAGCCAAATGGCCAGAAAGGTGTGCGTATCAAACGCAGACCCGAGGAAGACGCGGCAGGAAAAATAATCCTCACATGCGAATGCAAAATATTCTCAAATAAGAATCCCGCGGGGCTATTTGCGCGGTTCGATCCTGATATTGCCGTCGGCCAGGGCCACGGTTTTCACCGGCAATAGCGCCGGCAGGGCGTTGAGCAGGGCGTCCGGATCATTCACGTCCAGATTGCCCGAGACCTTCAGTTGCGCCACCGCGCTGTCCACCAGCAACGGCGCCTGGGGCCGGTACAGGCTCAACTCGTCCATCAGGCTGGCCAGCTCGCGATTACGAAACGACACGTGGCCGCCGCGCCAATCGGCGACCTCGCCGGCAGTGAGGGTTTGCTGCTGCAGCGTGCCCTTGGCATAACTGAACGTAGCGCGCTGATCGGCGCCGAGCAGGGTGGCCGGCAGC
>NZ_JACARK010000691.1:0-3323 GCF_013386655.1 Pseudomonas sp. K5002
CCGGCAGCAGGTCGATGCCCATTGGCCCGTCCACATCCACCGCATGGGGCTGCAAGCCGAGAGCAGCGCAGTCCAACAGGATTTGATCCAGGCGCTCCCGCAGGATGGCCACCAGGGTCACTTGCACATGCGTGGCGGTGCGCCGTTCCTGGCGGGCCACGAAGTACAACTGTTCAGCCTCGAACGGGGTAAAGCGGTCCAGCTCATAACCCATAACGGTCGACAGGTTGCGCGCGGCCGCCAGGGGCAGTTGCAGGGTTTGCAGCAGCACCGCCGAGGGCGCGAGCACCAGCACCTGGCGCACCTCGTCGGCAGGTTTTGCCACCGGCTCGGTCAACGGCCAGTGGTAGCGGTGCTCGGGGATGTCACGGACCGACAGCCACGCCGGCAGGCAGCCACGCAGTTCCTTGAGCCACAGGCGCCAGCCCACTTGCAGCAAGCTGCCGCGCCAGCGCCGGGTGAGCGGTTCGGCCAGCTGTTGAAGGCGCGCCACTGGCGCCGAAAGGTATGGATTCATTCTTGCCAACGCAGCACCCGATAAGGTTGTGCGCTTCCCTCCGATGGGCTCAATAAAACCATGGTTCGTAACCGGGCGTGGTAACCGCCGGGGCGTTGTGCGCGGCTGTCGATCACCAGCACGTCACCGGGGTCGGCCCCTACCGCGCTCTGCCGGGGCAGGTTCAGCGCCTGGCGCATCAAGGGGCTGGCGAAGGCGGGATCGGGCCGGTCCAGGCCACTCCACAAACTGATTTCCGGGGCCAGCCGGCTGTACAGCGCCTGGGTCATGCCGGGCAATTGCCGCACTTCCTCCACCACGCGGAACGGCGCCAGGCCTGCGTTGCGCCGCATTTCCAGGTCCCCGGCGAGCCGGCTGGCCTGGGCCTGGGTGGCACCGCAGGCCAGGGCCAGGCGGGCAAAGTCAGCGGCCTCGGCGCTGTTCAAATACAGCTTGCCGCGCTCGCTGTGCAGGCTCACGTGAAGCTGTGCGTCATCAAATACCAGCGGCATTTCACGGCCGTCGGCGATCCATTGCTTGCGTTGCAGCGGGTCGGCCAGGGCCTGCATGGCCAACGCCACGCCCGCCTCCGCCGCCAGCAGCGCCTGGGTATGCTGGCGATGCCACAGGGCCTGGCGGCTTTCCAGTTGTACCCAACCGGCCAGGCCGCCCAGCAGCAAGCTGAGCAACGCCAGTACCCACAGCACCAGCAGCAATGCAACGCCGCGCTGACGCTTCATTCGCCTGATGCTCCGCTAGAGAGGTTCAGCCGCAGGGCAACCACTTGGGTGACCCACGGCACCGGTCCGTTGACTTTTGCTGCAATGCGTACCGCATAAGGCAGGCGTTTGGTCCACGGCCAGTCACTGATCCAACCGGTGGCCTGGCCCTTGGGCGACAGGCCGCGATAGCTGAATTGCAGATCCTCGACGTTCTTCAGCAACACCTGCGGTTCGCTGCGGGTGGCCGGCACGCTCACTTGGGCATTGGACTCAAACCGTGCGAACGCCACCTGCAACTCGCGCTCGGTCAACTGCAAGGTGAAACGCTGGATACCGCCGCCGAGCACGCCCGGCAAGGTCGCGACGAATTGCAGGCGCTGGGGAGCGCCGACAAAAAAGCCGTTGGTCTGGCTGTCGTCCTCGGTCACGTCCAGGGGCAGCGCCTCGCTGATGGAAGTGCGCAGGAACTGTTGCGCGGCGCGACTTTCATCCAGGCTGACGGTGTAGCGCTGCGCCTTGAGTACTGCACGGTTGGCTCCCAGGAGCGCGCCGCCCACCAGGGCCAACAACACGCCCAGCAGGCTGAGCATGATCATGATTTCGAGCAACGTGAAGCCCCGCTGCTGCTTCACTGGAGGCTCCCGTCGCGGCTGGCGCGCAGTTTCAAGGTACTGAAATTTGCGCGGCGCGGACCTTCGCTGACGCTGAGATCGAGGCGAAACAAATGTGGCTGACCGATGCGGGTGGGCTGCTGGGCGACGCGCAGTTGCCAGGCAATGCCGTCCAGCTCGCCCTCGCGCACGCCACTGGCCAGGGGCCCCGACGCCTCCTGATCCATCACGCTCAAGGCGGTATGGGTCAGGCGGTCGCTGTGGGCCACCTGCAACAACGAGCGCGCGCTTTGGCCGAACGCGACCAGCAACACCGTGCTGCAGATCGCCATGAGGGTCAGCGCTGCGAGCATTTCCAGCAAGGTGAAACCCGACTGACGCTTCATGGCAATGCCCTGGACTGCACGCTGCCGGTCAGCCAGCCGACGTCGATGCGCCAGCGTCGCGTGCCATTGGCCAATAACAGGTTGCCGCCGGTAGAGCTGCCGTCGGGGTAAAACTCCACCGCAGCGCCTGCGTGTTCGGCGGTGTGCAGGGTCACTTGCAGATCGGCCGGCCAGTGCTTGATGGGTTGCCCCGGCGCCTGAAAGCTCAGCCGGGCCAAGTCGAAGACGGTCTTGGCCGACCTGCCGCTGACAATCGCCCGTGCCCGTGTGCTGCGCAGGGCATCCACCATCTGCCCGACCACCTGGCGCTCTTTCGCTACCCGCAGGCCTTGTTGCAGGCCAAATCCCACCAACCCGGCCGCGATGCTGATCAACACGATCACCACCAGCATCTCCAGCAGGGTAAAGCCGCGTTGGAGGGCCGGCATTATTCCCAGTTGCCCAGGTCGGCGCTGTAGCCTTCGCCGCCGGGCTGGCCGTCCTGACCGTAGAAGATCAGGTCGAAGGCGCCATGTTCACCGGGGAAGCGATAGCCGAAGGCATGGCCGAACGGGTCCTTGAGGTCTGAGGGCTTGGCGTACGGTCCGGCCCAGCCGGCGGTGTTGCCGGGCTTGTCGACCAATTGCTGGAGGGTCTTGGGTGGCGAGCCGACGTCCAGGCCGTAGCTCTCGATCTTCATGCTCAGGCTGGCCAGTTGCGCCTTGCCCGCGCCGTATTTGCCCTTGTCGACGTTGCCGCCCACCTGGCGCACCACGATGGTCGCGACGATGCCCAGCAACACAATCACCGCGAGCATTTCCAGCAAGGTGAAACCGCCTTGGCGGCGGGCGGGTTTGAAACGGGTATGGCGCATCGGCTTGCTTCCTTGGGTCTTCATATATTGCTGGTCAGGCTCATCAGCGGCAGCATGATCGCGAGCATGATCACCGCCACCAGCACCGCCATGACCACCGTCAGGGACGGCACCAGGGCGGCGAGCAGGCGGTCGATGCCGCGCTTGGCTTCGACGTCGAACACGTCGGCGACCTTGAGCAGCATGCTGTCCAGTTCACCGGCCTGTTCGCCGACTTCAATCATTTGCAGGGCCAGGTCCGGCAGCAGCGGTTGG
>NZ_JACARK010000692.1:0-808 GCF_013386655.1 Pseudomonas sp. K5002
GTGCTGGGGCAGTCGCCGCTGGGGATCATCGCCCAGCAGATCCTGCCCAACGCCCTGGCGCCGCTGCTGGTGACCATGACCTTTGTCATGGCCACGGCGATCCTCACCGAAGCGGCCTTGGCGTTTCTCGGCTTGAGCGACCCGGAAGCCATGAGCTGGGGCTACATGATCAATGCCTCCCGTGGCTTGCTGCGGGACGCCTGGTGGATGAGCTTTCTGCCGGGGTTGGCGATTGTGCTGTGCGTGCTGGCGGTCAATCGAGTCGGTGAAGGTTTGCGTGTGGCCTTTGAGCCCGGGAGGTCGCTATGACTTTGTTGAGTGTTGAACATTTGCGTATCGCCTTGCCGGCCGGTGCGGACCGCAGCCATGCGCTGTATGACCTGTCGCTGCAACTGAACCGTGGCGAATGCTTGTGTGTGGTGGGTGAATCCGGTTCCGGCAAGTCAATGCTGGCCAAGGCTTTGCTGCGCCAGTTGCCGGCCCCGCTGAAGGTGGAAAGCGGGCGCCTGGTGTTTCGCGACGAAGACCTGGCCGACCGCAGCGAAGAGGCCATGCGCCAACTGCGCGGGCGGGATATCAGCATGGTATTCCAGGAGCCCATGAGCGCCCTCAACCCACTGTTGCGGGTGGGCCAACAGATCGATGAAACCCTGCGCGCCCATGGCGTGGCGGCGGCACGGGTGCGGCGTCAGCGGGTGGTGGATTTGCTCGGTTATGTCGGCTTGCCCGACCCTGAGCGCTTGCGACTGGCGTATCCGTTTGAACTGTCTGGCGGGCAGCGTCAGCGGGTGGTGATCGCCATGGCCCT
>NZ_JACARK010000692.1:881-1118 GCF_013386655.1 Pseudomonas sp. K5002
GACGTGACCACCCAGGCGCAGATTCTCGACCTGCTGCGCAAGATCCAGCAGGACAAGGGCATGGCACTGTTGTTTATCACCCACGACTTTGCCGTGGTCGAGGCGATTGCCGACCGGGTGCTGGTGCTGGAAAAGGGCCGGGTGGTGGAGCAGGGCACGGCCCCGGCGGTGTTGCGTGTGCCCCGGGAAGATTACACCCGGCAGTTGTTGGCGGCGGTGTCGGCGCAACCGCTGGTG
>NZ_JACARK010000693.1:0-5660 GCF_013386655.1 Pseudomonas sp. K5002
AACCAAGGCCGCCGCCACCCGCAGCGATAACGAAGCCCAGCGCGGCGAACGCCTGCGCCAGAGCAATGCGATCTCCGCCGAACTGGCCGACTCGCGCACCACCGCCGCCCAGGAAGCCCATGCGACTGTCGCCGGCATCCAGGCGCAGTTGGACCTGGCCAAGCTGAACCTGAGCTTCACCCGTGTCAGCTCGCCCATCAGCGGCCGCGTCAGCCGTGCCGAGATCACCGCCGGCAACCTGGTGACCGCCGATGTCACCGCGCTGACCAGCGTGGTGTCCACCGACAAGGTCTACGCCTACTTCGACGCCGATGAACGTGTGTACCTCAAGTACACCGAACTCGCGCGCCAGGGTCGCCGTGGCGCGACTACCCCGGTGTACCTGGGCCTGTCCAATGAAGACGGCAACCCGCACCTGGGCCAGATGAACTTCGTCGACAACCAGGTCAACCCGGCTACCGGCACCATTCGTGGTCGCGCCGTGTTTGATAACAGCAAGGGCGAATACACCCCAGGCCTGTATGCGCGCCTGAAACTGGTAGGCAGTGGCACCTACTCCGCCGTGCTGATCAGCGACGAAGCCGTGGGCACCGACCTGGGCAAGAAGTTCGTACTGGTGATGGACGGCGACAAGCCTGCCTACCGCGCGGTGGAGCTGGGTCCGAAGATCGAAGGTTTGCGCATCGTGCGCAGCGGCCTGACCAAGGACGACACGATCATCGTCAAGGGTTTGCAGCGCGTTCGCCCGGGGTCGCCGGTTGCACCGGAAACCATCCCGATGGCCAGCAAGGAAACCCTCGCCGCCTTGGCACAACAACGACAAGCGCTTGAAGCCAGCAACCTGGAGCAAGTGGCGCCGGATAAAGCCGCGCCCAAGCTCGCAAGTACAGCGACTCCACGCGGTTAAGGGATACGACTCAAGATGAATTTTTCCAAGTTCTTCATTTCGCGGCCGATCTTCGCAGCGGTGCTGTCGCTGTTGATCCTGATCGCCGGCGCGATTTCACTGTTCCAGCTACCGATCAGTGAATACCCGGAAGTGGTGCCGCCGACCGTCGTGGTCCGTGCCAACTTCCCGGGCGCCAACCCCAAGGTCATCGGTGAGACCGTGGCCGCGCCTCTGGAGCAAGCCATCACCGGCGTCGAGAACATGCTGTACATGTCCTCGCAATCGACCGCCGACGGCAAGCTGACCCTGACCATCACCTTCGCCCTGGGCACCGACCTGGACAACGCGCAGGTGCAGGTGCAGAACCGGGTAACTCGGACTCAGCCCAAACTGCCCGAGGAAGTGACGCGCATCGGTATTACCGTGGACAAGGCCTCTCCCGACCTGACCATGGTGGTGCACATCACCTCCCCCGACCAGCGCTACAACATGCTCTACCTGTCCAACTACGCGATCCTCAATATCAAGGATGAGCTGGCACGGCTGGGCGGCGTGGGTGATGTGCAGCTGTTCGGCATGGGCGATTACTCCCTGCGTGTGTGGCTGGACCCGAACAAGACCGCCTCGCGCAACCTGACCGCCACCGACGTGGTCACGGCCATTCGCGAACAGAACCGCCAGGTGGCGGCCGGTGCCTTGGGCGCGCAACCTGCGCCGAATGACACCAGCTTCCAGCTGTCGGTCAACACCCAGGGCCGACTGGTCACTGAGGAAGAGTTCGAGAATATCGTCATCCGTGCCGGCGCCAACGGCGAAATCACGCGTTTGAAGGACATTGCACGGGTTGAGCTGGGTTCCAGCCAGTACGCCCTGCGCTCGTTGATCGACAACCAGCCGGCCGTGGCGATCCCGATCTTCCAGCGCCCGGGCTCCAACGCAATCGACATCTCCAATGAAGTGCGCGCCAAGATGGCGGAGCTGAAACAGAGCTTCCCGGAGGGCATGGATTACCGCATCGCCTATGACCCTACCGTCTTCGTACGTGGCTCCATCGAGGCCGTGGTTCACACCCTGTTCGAAGCACTGATCCTGGTGGTGCTGGTGGTGATCCTGTTCCTGCAGACCTGGCGTGCGTCGATCATTCCATTGGTGGCGGTGCCGGTATCGTTGATCGGTACCTTTGCGGTGATGCACCTGTTTGGCTTCTCGCTCAACGCGCTGTCGCTGTTCGGGCTGGTGTTGGCGATCGGTATCGTGGTGGACGACGCCATCGTGGTGGTGGAGAACGTCGAACGGAACATCGAATTGGGCCTGGAACCGTTCCCGGCCACTGAAAAGGCCATGAGCGAAGTAACCGGCCCGATCATCGCGACCGCGTTGGTACTGTGTGCGGTGTTCATTCCAGCGGCATTTATCAGCGGCTTGACCGGCCAGTTCTACAAGCAGTTCGCCTTGACCATTGCGATCTCGACCGTGATCTCGGCGTTCAACTCGCTGACCCTGTCGCCCGCACTGGCAGCGGTATTGCTCAAAGGCCACAACGCTCCGAAAGACGGGTTCTCCAGGTTCCTCGACAGGATGCTGGGCGGCTGGTTGTTCAAACCGTTCAACCGCTTCTTCGACAAGGCCAGCCATGGTTACGTCGGCACGGTACGCCGGGTGATCCGCGGCAGTGGTATCGCGCTGTTCCTGTACGCCGGCCTGATGGTCCTGACCTGGATGGGCTTTGCCCACACGCCGACCGGTTTCGTACCGGCCCAGGACAAGCAATACCTGGTGGCCTTCGCGCAATTGCCGGACGCCGCGAGCCTGGACCGTACCGAAGACGTGATCAAGCGCATGTCCGACATCGCCATGAAACAGCCCGGCGTGGAAAGCGCGATCGCCTTCCCCGGCTTGTCGATCAACGGTTTTACCAACAGCCCGAACAACGGCATCGTGTTCGTGACCTTGAAGCCGTTCGATGAGCGTAAAGACCCGAGCCTGTCTGCCGGTGCGATTGCCGGTGCACTGAATGGCAAGTACAGCAGCATCCAGGAAGCCTACATGGCGATCTTCCCACCGCCGCCGGTACAGGGCCTGGGTACGATCGGCGGGTTCCGCCTGCAGGTTGAAGACCGTGGCAACCTGGGTTACGACGAGCTGTACAAAGAAGTGCAGAACATCATTACCAAGAGCCGTGGCGTACCTGAGTTGTTCGGCCTGTTCACCAGCTACACGGTCAACGTGCCCCAGGTCGATGCTGCCATCGACCGCGAAAAGGCCAAGACCCATGGCGTGGCGATCAGCGACATCTTCGACACCCTGCAGATCTACCTGGGCTCGTTGTATGCCAACGACTTCAACCGCTTCGGGCGCACCTATCAGGTCAACGTGCAGGCTGAGCAACAGTTCCGCCAGGATGAAGACCAGATCGGCCAGCTGAAAGTGCGCAACAACAAAGGCGAGATGATTCCCCTGGCGACCTTCATCAAGGTCAGCGACACCTCGGGCCCGGACCGCGTGATGCACTACAACGGCTTCATCACCGCCGAGATCAACGGCAACGCCGCACCGGGCTACAGCTCCGGCCAGGCCCAGGCGGCGATCGAGAAACTGTTGAAAGACGAACTGCCCAACGGCATGACCTACGAGTGGACCGACCTGACCTATCAGCAAATCCTCTCGGGCAACACTGCGCTGTTCGTGTTCCCGCTCTGCGTACTGCTGGCGTTCCTGGTACTGGCCGCCCAATACGAAAGCTGGAGCCTGCCACTGGCGGTGATCCTGATCGTACCGATGACCCTGTTGTCGGCCATCACCGGGGTGATTATCTCTGGCGGCGACAACAACATCTTTACCCAGATCGGCCTGATCGTCCTGGTGGGCCTGGCCTGTAAGAACGCGATTCTGATCGTCGAGTTCGCCAAGGATAAACAGCAGGAAGGCCTCGATCCGCTCGCTGCGGTACTGGAAGCCTGCCGTCTGCGTCTGCGGCCGATCCTGATGACCTCGTTCGCCTTCATCATGGGTGTAGTGCCTCTGGTGATGTCCAGCGGTGCCGGTGCCGAGATGCGCCATGCCATGGGTGTGGCGGTGTTCTCCGGGATGATCGGCGTGACCTTCTTCGGTCTGCTGCTGACGCCAGTGTTCTATGTACTGATCCGCCGGTTTGTTGAACGCGGTGAAGCGCGCAAAGCGGCCAAGGCCTTGAAGCTGGAGACACAGCAATGAGCGTGAAAGTATTTTTGCCGAGCTTGCTGGTACTGGCGCTGAGCGCCTGTGCCGTGGGCCCGGACTATAAAACCCAGCCACTGGAGGCGGCCAACGTAACGGCCGCCGCCGACGCCAAGCAATACGACCACGGTAAGTTCGAAGGCATCTGGTGGCAGCAGTTCGAGGACCCGACCCTTAACCAGCTGGTGACTCAATCCCTGCAAGGCAACCGTGACCTGCGGGTGGCATTTGCCCGCCTGCGGGCGGCCCGGGCGATTCGTGACGACGCCGCCAATGACGTGATGCCGGTGATCACCAGCCGTGTCAGCAGCGATGTGGGCAAAGGCCAGATCCCCGGCCAGACCACCCAACGTGTCAACAGCGAGCGTTATGACCTGGGCCTGGACATGGCCTGGGAAGTGGACTTGTTCGGCCGCATCCGCCGCAACCTGGAGGCCAGCGACGCTGACCAACAGGTTGCCGAGGCAGACCTGTATCAACTGCAAGTCACGATGATTGCCGAGCTGGTGGACGCTTACGGTCAACTGCGGGGCGCGCAACTGCGCGAGAAAATCGCGGTGGCCAACCTGAAGAACCAGGAGGATTCGCGCGGTATCACCGTCAGCCTGCGGGACGCCGGTGTGGGCGATCAACTCGATGTGGTACGGGCCGATGCGCGTCTGGCGGCTGTAGAAGCCAGTGTGCCGCAGCTGCAGGCCGAGGAAGTTCGCGAGCGTAATCGTATCGCTACCCTGCTCGGTGAGCGGCCGGACAAGTTGAGCGTGGATTTGAGCCCGAAAGATTTGCCGGCGATTGCCAAGGCGTTGCCGATTGGTGATCCGGGGCAACTGCTGCAACGTCGTCCGGACATTCTCAGTGCCGAGCGTAAGTTGGCAGCGGCCACGGCGCGGATTGGGGTGGCCAAGGCTGATCTGTTTCCGCGGGTGAGCCTCAGTGGGTTCCTCGGGTTTACCGCTGGGCGGGGTTCGCAGATTGGGTCGGCGGCGGCGAATGCCTGGTCGCTGGGTCCGAGCATTACCTGGGCGGCGTTTGACCTGGGCAGTGTGCGAGCAAGGTTGCGTGGTGCGGATGCCGAGGCGGATGGCGCCCTGGCGACTTATGAGCAGCAGGTGTTGCTGGCGCTGGAAGAATCGGAGAATGCCTTCAGTGATTACGGCAAACGCCAGCAGCGGTTGGTCTCGCTGATTCGTCAGAGTGAGTCGAGCCGGGCTGCTGCGGATCTGGCGGAGATTCGTTACCGCGAAGGGACGGTGGACTTCCTGGTGTTGCTGGACGCGCAGCGTGAGCGTTTGGCCGCCGAGGACTCCCAGGCTCAGGCCGAAGTGGATCTGTATCGTGGGATCGTCGCGATCTACAAGGCGTTGGGCGGTGGGTGGCAGCCGAGTACCACGATTGCCAGTGCCAAGTGATTTGACTTAAAGAGCTCCTTTGGTTGGTCGCATCCAGCCAATTTTTAGCCCCGTGCCGTCATTCGGTCGCGGGGCTTTTTTTTGCTCGCTTGTGGTGTGTGCATATCCGTTATTTCGGTCAGGGCTGCTATTGGTTCCGCTCTTAC
>NZ_JACARK010000694.1:0-4012 GCF_013386655.1 Pseudomonas sp. K5002
GCCACCGCCGGCAATCACCAGGCCCTCGGCCAAGCCCAGTCGCCCCGCCGCAGCCGCATTCAAACAAGCACTGGCCGCGCCACCTTCTACCAGCCGTGGCATCTGCGCCCATCGCAAACCCGTGGCCTGCAGCATCGGTTCAAACCATTCACGGTTGGCCACATCCAGCCACAACGTCCCCGCACCATCGGACACATCACTCACGCGCTCACCACTCAGGCGCAGGCGCAGGTAGTCCTTGGGCGACAGCACGCAATCAATGGCGCTGAATACCGCCGGTTCATGCTCCTGCAACCACAGCAGCTTGGGCGCCGTGAGACCGGCCATCGGCAAGCTGCCGGTGACGTCGGCAAACTCACTGCCCAAGGCTTCAGCCTGGGCCATGGCACGGGAGTCATCCCAGAGAATCGCCGGGTACAACACCCGGTCGTCTTGCCCCAGCAACACCGCCCCGTGCATCTGCCCGGACAACCCGATGCAGCCGACACGGCCGTAGGCATCCGGCTGATCAGTGCGCAGTTGGTCCAGGGCCTTCAGGCATGCTTGCCACCAATCCTCAGGCGCCTGCTCGGACCAGCCTGCATGCGGGCGCGAGACCGTCAGCCGCGCGCCCGTATGGGCGAGGACGTTGCCTTGCTGGTCCATCAGGATCGCCTTGAGTTCCGAAGTGCCGAGATCAATGCCAAGGGAAACCGCGTTGTTCATATCAGGGGCAGCCGCATGAGTTACGAATCTTCAGGGTGGGCGCGAGCCGCACGCTGTGTGTTTTACGCTTGGGCGACGCCATGCGCTCAAGCAGCAGGTTGACCGCCCGGGCGCCGAGTTCCTGGACCGGCTGTGCGATCAGGGTCAGGCGTGGCACAAAGAAATCCGCCCAGTCAAAATCATCGAAGCCCACCAGGGCCATCTGCCCGGGCACGTCGATATTCGCATCACGCAAGGCGTGCATCGCACCCAGGGTCATCAGGTTGTTGCCCGCCATGATTGCCGTGGGCGGTGTTGCCAGGGCCAATAACTGCACGGTCGCTTGCCGTGCCGGTTCGCTGCTGGAGCCGCCGTTGACCAGCAACTGCGGGTCAAACACCAACCCTGCCGCCTGCAACGCGGCTTGATAGCCGGCCACGCGCTCATCGGAAGTGCCCAGCCCCGCCCGCCCGGAAATAAAGCCGATGCGCCGGTGGCCATGCTCGATCAAGTGCGCCACCAAAGCCTGGGTAGATAGGGTATTTTCCACCCCAACCTGATCGAAACGATCACACATCATCCGGTCCACCAGCACCGCCGGCACTTGATTGGCCTGCAGGTATTCCAGGGCCAGCGAACCGGTAGACGGCGCCAGCAGAATGCCGTCCACCCGCCGATGGTGCAGCGCCGTGACCACACGCAGTTCCTGTTCGGGATCGTCGTGGGTATCGACAAACAGCATCATGTAGCCGTGCTTGGCGCACTCGGTTTCAATCGCGTGCACCGTTTCACTGAAGTAGTGGTTGGACAGCGCCGAGATCGCCACGCCAATGGTATTGGTGGTGGATCGAGCCAGCGAGCGCGCCAGCGTGTTGGGGATGTAGCCCACCTGCCGGATCGCGTCCTGCACCGCTTGCACCGTGTCCGGGCTGACCTTGCGGGTGCCGTTCAAGACGTGGGAAACCGTCGACGTCGACACCCCTGCAATTCTTGCCACATCCTCCATGGTTGCCACGGTGCTCACTCCTGGGTGCTTTTAATGTTTGCTTGACCAACCGGCGTAGGAACCGACGTTATCGCGGGTGATCAATTTTGGCACCAGCAGGGTAACCGCTTCGGCGGGTTGTTTGTCATTGAGAATGTCATTGCCGACATTGACGGCGGTCTGGGCCATGGCCCATGGGTCCTGGCTGGCGGAGGCCTGGATCAGGGTGTCGGTCTTCAGGGCATTCTCGATGTCCGGCGCGCCGTCCACGGAGGTGATGATGATGCCGCTGCGTTTCAGTTGCTTGGCGGCAAGATCACTGCCGATGGCTTGCGGGTCGTTGATCGCGAACAGGCCGTCGATTTTCTGGAAGCGTGTCAGGTAGCCCTGCATCACGTTCAGGCCGCCTTCGCGGGAGCCCTTGCCGTCCTGGTCGTCCGACAGCACCTTGATCTCCGGGGCGCTGGCCAGCGCGGCTTTGCAGCCTTTGACCCGATCGGTCACGGCGGTGACTTGCGGGCCGTTCTGAATGATCACATTGCCCTTGCCCGACAGTTTGTCGACGATGAACTGGCAGGCGAGCTTGCCAGCCTCGACGTTGTCGGTCTGCACCGTGGCATTCACGCCCTTGGCGTCGACGTCCACGGCCACCACCACGATCCCGGCATCACGGGCTTTCTTGATCGCCGAGGCCATCGCCGACGGGTCGACGGCGTTGAGCAGGATCAGGTCGACCTTGGACGAGATGAAGTTGTCGATCTGCGAGAACTGCTTGCTAAGGTCATAGTCGGCCGACACCGAGGTGACTTTCACCGCCGGGTTCAGCTCCTTGGCCCGCGCCGTGGCACCGTCGGCCAGGGTCACGAAATACGGGTTGCCCAGGGACCCCATGCTGATGCCGATGGCTTTCAGTTCACGGGCTTGCACCGCCTGGGACATCAACACGGCAACGCCCAGGGAGGCGACAACAGGAAACATGCGTTTGAAGTTCATGATGACTCTCTTGTGATTGTTGTTTGAGTGAAATCAGGTCCGCGCACCGGACTGGCGATAGCGATCCAGCGCTACCGCGCCAATGATCACGATGCCCTTGATGATGTACTGCCAGATATCCGAGACGCCCAGCAGCACCAGGCCGTTGGTCAACACCGCGATGATCAGCGCACCAATCAGCGTGCCGCCGATGGTGCCGACGCCGCCGGTAAAACTGGTACCGCCGAGGATCACTGCGGCAATCGCATCCAGCTCATAGGATTGCCCCAGTTGCAGGCCATTGGCGGCGAACAGGCGTGACGCGCTCATCACCGCGCCGAGGCCGGCTAGGGCACCGGACATGGCATAGACGAACAGCAGGACCTTCCACACCTTGATCCCCGACAGCCGCGCCGCTTCCGGGTTGCCGCCCACGGAGTAGATTTGCACCCCCATCACCGTGCGCCGCAGGATGAACCACGACAGCGCAATCACGGCCACGGCAATGATCACCAGCCAGGGGACGCCCAGCACCGAATCGTTGCCAATAAAGGCAAACGGCAAATCAGGGTTGAACACGGTTTTGTCGTCGGCCAACAGGCGTGCCAAACCGCGCATGGCGGTCAGCGCACCCAGGGTGACGATAAACGGCGGCAGGCGCATGAAGGCGATCAGGCCGCCGTTGACCAGGCCCAGCAACAGGCCGAAGCCAACCCCGGCGGCAATCCCGAACATGCCGAACTGCGGTGACATCGACGCTTGCAACGCAACCACAGCCGAAGCTGCAAGAATCGCTCCCACCGACAAGTCGATGCCCGCCGTGAGGATCACAAAGGTCATCCCCGCCGCCAGCACCACGTTGACCGACGCCTGCTGGGTGATGATCGACAGGTTCTGCACCGTCATGAAGTTTTCGCTGGCCAGGGCAAAGCCCACCAGCAACAGCACCAGCACCGGCAACATGCCCACCGTGCGCATCAGTTCGCGAATACGCTCAGCCTTGCCGATCGTTGCCACAGTCATGGTGTTGCTCCCGCTTGTCGTTGAATTAGCCATGGGCGGCCACCTGCTCGCTGCCGGTGGCGAGGTCGATGATCGCCTCCTGGGAAATATCCAGCCCCGATGCCCCGCCCACTTCGGCCACCAGTTGCCCTTCGCGCATGATCAGCACGCGGTCGCAGGTGCCGATGATTTCCGGCAGCTCGCTGGAGATCACCACGATGCCCACGCCGGCCTTGGCCAACTGGTTGATGATGCGGTAGATCTCGGATTTGGAGCCGATGTCCACGCCACGGGTGGGCTCGTCGAGGATCAGCACATGCGGCTTGACCTCCAGCAGCCGTGCCAGCAGCACCTTCTGCTGGTTGCCAC
>NZ_JACARK010000695.1:0-1506 GCF_013386655.1 Pseudomonas sp. K5002
GGCGGCGGTGGATTTCGTCAACGGCGCCGAAGGCCTGCTGATGGCGCCGGTGTACGCCGTGCCGCGACTGCTGGCCCGCAATGGCCTGACCCTGCAGGACTTCGATTACTACGAGATTCACGAAGCCTTTGCTGCCCAAGTGTTGTGCACGCTGAAAGCCTGGGAAGATCCGGAATACTGCAAGACCCGCCTGGGGCTGGATGCACCGCTGGGCTCTATCGACCGCAGCCGCTTGAACGTCAAGGGCAGCTCATTGGCCGCCGGCCATCCGTTTGCTGCCACGGGCGGGCGTATCGTCGCCAACCTGGCCAAGCTGCTGGACGCAGCCGGTAAGGGCCGGGGCCTGATCTCGATCTGCGCCGCCGGGGGCCAGGGCGTCACCGCGATTATTGAGCGCTGATCTCGGCTATGATCGGGCCGCCGGTCAATTTGGCATATTGGATGCATTCTTAAGCGGTCAAAGGTCGGTACCCTCTCCCCGCGGCGAGAGGATTGCCGTATAACGAGTGCCATACGCGTGTTTGGTAATAAAGGACCCACAATAAAAGCTGATGAAGACTCCTAAACGCATTGAACCCCTGATCGAGGACGGTCTGGTCGACGAGGTGCTGCGCCCACTCATGAGTGGTAAAGAAGCAGCTGTTTACGTGGTGCGCTGCGGCAACGAGTTACGTTGCGCCAAGGTCTACAAGGAGGCGAATAAACGAAGTTTTCGTCAGGCGTCCGAATACCAGGAAGGCCGCAAGGTCCGCAACAGCCGTCAGGCCCGGGCCATGGCCAAGGGTTCCAAGTTCGGCAAGAAAGAAACCGAAGACGCCTGGCAGAACGCTGAGGTAGCGGCGCTGTTTCGCCTGGCCGGTGCGGGTGTTCGCGTGCCCAAGCCGTACGACTTCCTCGAAGGCGTGCTGCTGATGGAGCTGGTGGCCGATGAATACGGCGACGCGGCGCCACGTTTGAACGACGTGACGCTGGAGCCGGACCAGGCCCGTGAATACCACGCCTTCCTGATTACCCAGATCGTGCTGATGTTGTGTACCGGCCTGGTGCACGGTGACCTTTCCGAGTTCAACGTGCTGCTGACGCCGACGGGCCCGGTGATCATCGACCTGCCTCAGGCGGTGGATGCCGCGGGCAACAACCACGCGTTCAGCATGCTGGAACGGGATGTGGGCAACATGGCTTCCTACTTCGGGCGCTTTGCCCCGGAATTGAAGAAGACCAAGTACGCCAAGGAGATGTGGGCGCTGTATGAAGCCGGCACTCTGCACCCGGCCAGTGTGTTGACCGGCGAGTTCGACGAACCGGAAGAGCTGGCTGACGTGGGCGGTGTTATCCGCGAGATCGAAGCGGCGCGGCTCGATGAAGAGCGTCGCCAGGCGATTCGCGCGGCAGACGATGCGCCACCGAGCAAGGCGTCGGAAGAGCCGCCACCGCCGCCCTGGATGCAGTGATCCAACGGCGAGTGGATATCCAAATGTGGGAGCGGGCTTGCTCGCGAAAGCGCTG
>NZ_JACARK010000696.1:0-7097 GCF_013386655.1 Pseudomonas sp. K5002
TCGCCATTCTCGCCCGCGCCCTTGGCTTGCCGGCCATCTGCGGGGTGTCGGCGCAGGTGCTGGAACTGGCCAACGGCAAGCAAGTGCTGCTGGATGCCGACAAGGGCGAGTTGCACCTGGACCCGGACCTGGCCGAGATCGAACACTTGCAAGCCAGCCGCCAACAACA
The DNA here is from genome assembly GCF_013386655.1 of Pseudomonas sp. K5002. NCBI lineage: Bacteria > Pseudomonadati > Pseudomonadota > Gammaproteobacteria > Pseudomonadales > Pseudomonadaceae > Pseudomonas > Pseudomonas sp. K5002. Next base: position 170 of record NZ_JACARK010000696.1, read on the forward strand.
AGTGCTGCGCCGCCAGCGGGAAGTGGAGCAGGCGTCGTTGCCCGCTACGACCCGCGACGGTCATCACGTCGAAGTGACGGCCAACGTCGCATCGTTGCAGGAGGTGGAGCAGGCATTGTCCCTGGGGGGCGAAGGCGTTGGTTTGCTGCGTTCCGAGTTCCTCTACCTGGACCGCAACCGCGCGCCGAGCCCCGAGGAGCAGGCGGGCACCTACAGCGCCATCGCCCGTGCATTGGGCCCGCAGCGCAATCTGGTGGTGCGCACCCTCGACGTTGGTGGCGACAAGCCGTTGGCCTATGTGCCGATGGACAGCGAGACCAACCCGTTCCTTGGCCTGCGCGGGATTCGCCTGTGCCTGGAGCGCCCGGAACTGTTGCGTGAACAATTCCGTGCAATTCTCGCCAGTGCCGGTTTCGCCCGTTTGCACATCATGTTGCCGATGGTCAGCCTGCTCTCGGAGCTGCGCCTGGCGCGGCAGATTCTTGAAGAGGAAGCGCTGGCCCTGGGGCTGACGGAACTGCCGAAGCTGGGAATCATGATCGAAGTGCCATCGGCGGCATTGATGGCCGATCTGTTTGCGCCGGAGGTGGATTTCTTCTCCATCGGCACCAACGACCTGACCCAATACACCCTGGCCATGGATCGCGATCACCCGCGCCTCGCCAGCCAGGCCGACAGCTTTCACCCGGCGGTGCTGCGCCTGATCGCCACCACCGTCAAGGCGGCCCATGCCCATGGCAAGTGGGTCGGCGTGTGTGGGGCGTTGGCGTCTGAAGCGCTGGCGGTGCCGGTGCTGATCGGGCTGGGGGTGGATGAGTTGTCGGTCAGCGTGCCGCTGATCCCGACCATCAAGGCTACCGTGCGCGAGCTGGACCTGGCGGACTGCCAATCCATCGCCCGCCAGGTGCTGGGCCTGGAAGAAGCGTCGCAGGTTCGCGAGGCGTTGCGCCTGTACCACGCGGCTACCGTTGAAACCTCATTGGTTGTGGAGAACTGACATGTTCGAGAAATTTCAGCGGGCGTTCTGGAAGGCCCTGACGCCGGATCTGGTGCTTGAGACGCCGCAGGCAGCTCCAGTGAGCGAAACACTGTTGGCCCCGGCAGTGCTGAATGCGCTGGGCGGCGCGGAGAATCTCAAGTCGCAGCAGCGAGTAGCACTGACCCGGGTGCGGGTGCAGTTGCAGGATGCGGGGCGGTTGGATGCGCAGGCGCTCAAGGCGGCAGGCGTGCCGGGCGTGATGGTGTTGGCGGGTGGGGTGGTGCACCTGCTTACCGGCCTGAACACCGCTCTATAAGACGACGAAGATCAAATGTGGGAGCGGGCTTGCTCGCGAAGGCGGTGTGTCAGTCAATCCATGTGCTGGCTGAACCACCGCCTTCGCGAGCAAGCCCGCTCCCACATTGGTTTTGTGGTGTTTGGATAATCGGGGGATTACAGCGGCGGGGTTTCTTCCGTCGGCTTGGTCTTGTCCACACCCGGCACATGCAGGTTGCCTTCGACCACCTGGTTGCCTTCCAGCTGCGGCTGCGTCACCCACGTCAGAATGTCGTAGTAACGCCGGATGTTCGCCACAAAATGCACGGGCTCACCGCCACGGGCATAGCCATAACGCGTCTTGCTGTACCACTGCTTCTGCGACAGGCGCGGCAGCATCTTCTTCACGTCCAGCCACTTGTTCGGGTTCAGGCCTTCTTTTTCGGCCAGCTTGCGCGCGTCGTCCAAATGGCCGGTGCCGACGTTGTACGCCGCCAGGGCAAACCAGGTGCGGTCCGGCTCGGCAATCTTGTCGTCCAGCTCATCCTTGATCTTGGCCAGGTACTTGGCGCCGCCCATGATGCTCTGCTTGGCGTCCAGGCGGTTGGACACGCCCATGGCCTGCGCCGTGTTCTGGGTCAGCATCATCAGGCCGCGCACGCCGGTCTTGGAGGTCACCGCCGGCTGCCAGAGTGATTCCTGGTAGCCGATGGCCGCCAGCAGGCGCCAGTCGACCTTTTCTTCCTTGGCATAGGCCCGGAAGTGTTTCTCGTATTTGGGCAGGCGCTGCTGCAGATGCTGGGCGAAGGTGTAGGCGCCCATGTAGCCGAGTACATCGACGTGCCCGTAATAGCGATCTTTCAGGCGTTGCAGCGTGCCGTTCTTTTCCACCTTGTCGAGGTAGTTGTTGACCTCGTTGAGCAGGCTGTTGTCTTCACCGGCGGCGACCGCCCAGGCTTGATGACTGGCGTCACCGAGGTCAAAGGCCACCCGCACGTTGGGGAAGTACACCTGGTTCATCGCCACTTCGTTGGAGTCCACCAGGGTCAGGTCGATCTGGCCCTCATCCACCATGCGCAGCAGGTCGACCACCTCAACGGCGTCGGACTCTTCGTAGTCAATCCCGGGAAACTGTTTTTTCAGCTGCGCCAGTTGCTCGGCGTGGGTGCTGCCCTTGAGCACCATGATCTTCTTGCCCACCAGGTCTGCCGCGGTGGTCGGCCGGGACTGGCCGTTGCGGTAGATGATCTGCGGGGTGACTTCCAGATAAGGGTGGGAGAAACGCACTTGCTGGCGACGCTGCTCACTGCTGACCAGGCCGGCGGCGGCCAGTACCGGGCCGTTGGGTTTGCCGATCTGCGAGAACAGGTCATCCAGGTTGTCGGCCGCCTCGATCTCGAGCTTTACCCCCAACTCGTCGGCAAAACGTTTTACCAGTTCGTATTCGAAGCCGGTTTCGCCGTTACGGTCCTGGAAATAAGTGGCCGGACTGTTTCGGGTGACCACCCGCAATACGCCATCCTCCTTGATTCGCTCGAGCGTGTTGGGTTTATCCACACACGCACTGAGCAGCAGGAAGAGTCCGGTAACGAAGAGCCATTTGGCGCATCGCGGGCGTAAAGCAGTAGGGGAGAACATCTGCGCAGTATACGCAAAGGACCCTCGGCGCCATATCTCGACAGCGGGGCACTTGTCTGCTAGCGCCCGTAAACCTTGGCTGCAGCCCGCAGAAACGGGGCTTGGCAGCCGATTGTGACGGTTAAAATAACTGCCCGGAATAGCTTGTATGGCCATATGATATCGTGCGATTTATGCCAACTGACGTCCGGCTGCGGCCACTGGTGCCGTTTCGGGTGCCGTTGGCGACGGTTTACGCTAGAATGCACGGCCTCAAAGCACACCCCCTTCCCGAGGCTGTCCCGAAGATGTTGATCCTGCGCGGCGCTCCTGCCCTTTCTGCCTTTCGCCACAGCAAACTCCTTGAGCAACTGAGCCAGAAGGTACCTTCTGTCAGTGGCTTGTATGCTGAATTTGCTCACTTCGCCGACGTTACCGGCGTTTTGACCGCCGACGAACAGCAAGTGCTGGCGCGCCTTCTGAAGTACGGTCCCAGCGTTCCTGTTCAAGAGCCTAACGGCCGCTTGTTCCTGGTCCTGCCACGATTCGGCACCATCTCGCCCTGGTCGAGCAAGGCCAGCGACATCGCCCGCAACTGCGGCCTGGACAAAATCCAGCGCCTGGAACGCGGGATTGCCTTCTATGTAGCAGGCCAGTTCAGCGAGGCCGAGGCCGAGCTGATCGCCAGCAGCCTGCACGACCGCATGACCCAGATCATCGTGGGCCATTTGGAACAGGCTGCCGGTCTGTTCAGCCACGCCGAGCCCAAGCCGCTGACCGCGATTGACGTGCTCGGTGGCGGTCGCGCCGCCCTGGAAACCGCCAACACCGAACTGGGCCTGGCCCTGGCCGAAGACGAAATTGACTACCTGGTCAACGCCTTCATCGGCCTGAAGCGCAACCCCCACGACATCGAACTGATGATGTTCGCCCAGGCGAACTCCGAGCACTGCCGTCACAAGATCTTCAACGCCAGTTGGGACATCGACGGCCAGAGCCAGGAAAAAAGCCTGTTCGGCATGATCAAGAACACCTACGTGATGCACAGCGAAGGCGTTCTGTCGGCTTATAAAGACAACGCCTCGGTCATCGTCGGCTCCGTCGCCGGCCGTTTCTTCCCGGACCCTGAGACCCGCCAGTACGGCGCGGTGCAGGAGCCGGTGCACATCCTGATGAAAGTCGAGACCCACAACCACCCGACCGCGATTGCCCCGTTCCCGGGCGCAGCCACCGGTTCCGGCGGCGAGATTCGCGACGAAGGTGCAACCGGTCGTGGCGCCAAGCCAAAGGCTGGCCTCACCGGCTTCACCGTGTCCAACCTGCAGATCCCGGGCTTCGAACAGCCGTGGGAAGTGCCGTACGGCAAGCCTGAGCGCATCGTCACCGCGCTGGACATCATGATCGAAGGCCCGCTGGGCGGCGCCGCGTTCAACAACGAATTCGGGCGTCCGGCCCTGACCGGTTACTTCCGTACTTTCGAGCAATCCATCACCACCCCCCGTGGCGATGAAGTGCGCGGTTACCACAAGCCAATCATGTTGGCCGGCGGCATGGGCAACATCCGCGCCGAACACGTACAGAAAGGCGAGATTCTGGTCGGCTCCAAGCTGATCGTCCTCGGTGGCCCGGCGATGCTGATCGGCCTGGGCGGCGGCGCCGCTTCCTCCATGGCCACCGGCACCAGCTCGGCCGACCTGGACTTCGCTTCCGTACAGCGTGAAAACCCTGAGATGGAACGCCGTTGCCAGGAAGTCATCGACCGTTGCTGGCAACTGGGTGACAAAAACCCCATCAGCTTCATCCACGACGTCGGCGCAGGTGGCTTGTCCAACGCCTTCCCGGAACTGGTCAACGATGGCGACCGTGGCGGCCGTTTCGAACTGCGCAACATTCCAAACGACGAGCCGGGCATGGCCCCGCACGAAATCTGGAGCAACGAATCCCAGGAACGCTACGTGTTGGCGGTAGGTCCTGCAGACTTCGAACGCTTCCAGGCGATTTGCGAGCGCGAGCGCTGCCCGTTTGCGGTAGTCGGCGAAGCCACTGCCGAGCCGCAACTGACGGTCACCGACAGCCACTTCGGCAACAGCCCGGTGGACATGCCGCTGGAAGTGCTGCTGGGCAAAGCCCCGCGCATGCACCGTTCGGCCGTGCGTGAAAACGAACTGGGCGACGATTTCGATCCATCGACCCTGGCCATCGCCGACTGCGTGGAGCGCGTCCTGCACCACCCGGCCGTTGCCAGCAAAAGCTTCCTGATCACCATCGGCGACCGCACCATCACCGGTCTGGTTGCCCGTGATCAAATGGTCGGCCCGTGGCAGGTCCCGGTGGCTGACGTTGCCGTCACCGCCACCAGCTTCGACGTGTACACCGGTGAAGCCATGGCCATGGGCGAGCGCACTCCGCTGGCGCTGCTGGATGCCCCGGCGTCGGGCCGCATGGCCATCGGCGAAACCCTGACCAACATCGCGGCTTCGCGTATTGCCAAGATCTCCGACATCAAGCTGTCGGCCAACTGGATGTCCGCTGCCGGTCACCCGGGTGAAGATGCGCGCCTGTACGACACCGTGAAAGCGGTCGGCATGGAGCTGTGCCCTGAGCTGGGCATCACCATTCCGGTGGGCAAGGACTCCATGTCCATGGCCACCCGCTGGAACGATGAAGGCGTGGACAAGAGCGTCACCTCGCCGCTGTCGCTGATCGTTACCGGCTTTGCGCCAGTCACCGACATTCGCCAGACCCTGACCCCGCAACTGCGCATGGACAAGGGCACCACCGACCTGATCCTGATCGACCTCGGTCGCGGTCAGAACCGCATGGGTGCCTCGATCCTTGCCCAGGTGCACGGCAAGCTCGGCAAGCAGGCCCCGGACGTCGACGACGCCGAAGACCTGAAAGCTTTCTTCGCCGTGATCCAGGGCCTGAACGCCGACGGCCACCTGCTGGCTTACCACGACCGTTCCGACGGTGGTTTGCTGACCAGCGCCGTGGAAATGGCCTTCGCCGGTCACTGCGGCCTGAGCCTGAACCTCGATGGCCTGGCAGAAACTTCCGCTGACATCGCAGCAATCCTGTTCAACGAAGAGCTGGGCGCCGTGATCCAGGTTCGCCAGGACGCAACGCCAGACGTACTCGCACAGTTCAGCGCCGCTGGCCTGGGCGACTGCGTGGCCGTGATTGGCCAGCCGATCAACAACGGTGAAATCAACATCGTCTTCAACGGCGAAACCGTGTTTGAAGGCCAGCGCCGCCTGCTGCAACGCCAGTGGGCCGAGACCAGCTACCAGATCCAGCGCCTGCGTGACAACGCCGACTGCGCCGAGCAGGAATTCGACGTGATCCTGGAAGAAGACAACCCGGGCCTGAGCACCAAGCTCAGCTTCGACGTCAACCAGGACATCGCCGCGCCTTACATCAAGAAAGGCATCCGCCCACAAGTGGCCGTACTGCGTGAGCAGGGCGTCAACGGCCAGGTGGAAATGGCGGCAGCGTTCGACCGTGCCGGCTTCAATGCGATCGACGTGCACATGAGCGACATCCTCGCCGGTCGCGTCGACCTCAATGAGTTCAAAGGCCTGGTTGCCTGCGGTGGTTTCTCCTACGGCGACGTACTGGGTGCCGGTGAGGGCTGGGCCAAGTCGGCCCTGTTCAACAGCCGTGCCCGTGACGCGTTCCAGGGCTTCTTCGAGCGTAATGACAGCTTCACCCTGGGTGTGTGCAACGGTTGCCAGATGATGTCCAACCTCAGCGAACTGATCCCGGGCAGCGAGTTCTGGCCGCACTTCGTACGTAACCGCTCCGAGCAGTTCGAAGCCCGTGTTGCGATGGTCCAGGTACAGGAATCCAACTCGATCTTCCTGCAAGGCATGGCCGGTTCGCGCATGCCAATCGCCATCGCCCACGGTGAAGGCCATGCGGAATTCGCCAGCGAAGAAGCACTGCTGGAAGCCGACCTGTCCGGTACCGTGGCCCTGCGTTTCGTCGACAACCACGGCAAGGTCACCGAAGGCTACCCGGCCAACCCGAACGGCTCGCCGCGCGGGATCACCGGGC
>NZ_JACARK010000007.1:0-207 GCF_013386655.1 Pseudomonas sp. K5002
AGCGTCGCTGGCTGCTGCCGAGGCCGACCGGCAGGCGGGCCAGGGCGATCAGGTGGTGGCTGAGGCCATTACCCACATCGAGCACCTGGCTCAGGAGATGGCGCGTTCAAGCCAGGCCATGCAAGGCCTGCAACAGGAAAGCCGGAAGATCGGCAGCGTGCTGGAGGTGATCAAGTCGGTATCGGAACAGACCAACTTGCTGGCCCT
>NZ_JACARK010000007.1:261-4860 GCF_013386655.1 Pseudomonas sp. K5002
AGACCAACTTGCTGGCCCTCAACGCCGCGATCGAGGCGGCCCGCGCAGGCGAAGCCGGCAGGGGGTTTGCCGTGGTCGCCGATGAAGTGCGCAGCCTGGCACAACGCACCCAGCAGTCGGCCGAGGAAATCGAGGAGTTGATCAGCGGCCTGCACCGGGGCACGCAGCAGGTGGCCGACATCATGGACAACAGTCGCAGCCTCACCGACAACAGCGTGCAACTGACCCGTCGCGCAGGAGAGGCGCTGGCTGGCATCACCCGTACCGTGTCAGTGATTCAGGAGATGAACCCGCAAATTGCCGCTGCCGCCGAGGAACAAACCGCAGTCGCCGAGGAGATCAATCGCAGCGTGTTGAAGGTCAAGGATGTGTCGGAACAGACCTGGGCCGCAAGTCAGGACACTGCGGCGGCCAGTGTCGAACTGGCCCGCCTGGGTACCGATTTGCAGGTGTGGGTGGGCAAGTTCAAGGTCTGAAAATACCCAACCTGTGGCGAGGGAGCTTGCTCCCGCTGGAGTGCGCAGCGCTCCTATCTTTTTTGGAGCCGCTACGCGGCCCAGCGGGAGCAAACTCCCTCGCCACAAGAAGCATTCCCACGCATTTATAGAACCTGGCGCAGGAAGGCTTGGGCGCGAGGGTCCTTCGGCGCATCGAAGAATTGCGCCGGGGCGGCGTCCTCCAACAGTTTGCCGTGATCGAAGAACAGCACGCGATCAGCCACTTCCCGGGCAAAGCCCATTTCATGGGTGACGCAGACCATGGTCATGCCTTCCAGGGCCAGGGTCTTCATCACGTCCAGCACTTCGCCGACCATTTCCGGGTCCAGGGCCGAGGTGGGCTCGTCAAACAGCATCACCTTGGGCTCCATCGCCAGCGCACGGGCAATCGCGACGCGCTGCTGCTGGCCACCGGAAAGCCGCGACGGGAACTCGTGGGCTTTCTGGGCAATGCCGACTTTCTCCAGGAGCGCCAGGGCCTTGGCCTCGCGCTCTTTCTTGCCGCGCTTGCGCACGACTTTTTGCGCCAGGCAGAGGTTTTCCAGCACGGTCATGTGGGGGAACAGGTTGAAGTGCTGGAACACCATGCCGACTTCACGGCGGTAGGCGTTCACGTCGGTTTTCGGGTCTGCCAGTTGCAGGCCGTCGATGCTTACCGAGCCGGAATCGAATTCCTCCAGGCCGTTAAGGCAGCGCAGGAACGTCGACTTGCCGGAACCGGACGGGCCGATCACCACCAGCACTTCACCCCTGGCCACTTGGGTGGTCACGTTGTCCACCGCGCGCACGACGTGGCCACGGGTGTCGAAGACTTTTACCAGATCGCGGACTTCAATCACTTTGCGCGAGCCTCCGCTCAAGCCGACTGGCGATTTTCGACAGCGGCAGGTTGATCAGCAGGTACAGGCCTGCGACGCAGAACAGGATTTCGAATGGCGAGAACGAGGTGGTGATGACCTCGCGGCCGCTTTTGAGCAGCTCGGTAATCGCGATCACCGACACCAGGGATGTGTCCTTGACCAGGCTGATAAATTGCCCGGCCAGGGGCGGCAGCACGCGCTTGAAGGCTTGCGGCAACACCACGTGGCGCATCGACTGGCCAGCACTGAGCCCCAGGGAACGTGCCGCCTCATTCTGCCCACGGGCAATCGACTGCACGCCGGCGCGGATAATTTCCGCCACATAGGCACCGGTAAACAGCGAAAGCGCGGCGATCCCGGCGAATTCCCGGGACAGGTTGAGCACCGTGCCGATAAAGAAATAGAAAATGAAGATCTGCACCAACAACGGCGTACCGCGTACCAGTTCGACGTAGATCGTCGACAGATCGCGTAAAGTCGGGTTGTTCGACAGGCGACACAATCCGGTCGCCAGGCCGATCAACAGTCCCAGCACCCCGGACACCACCGATAGCCACAACGTAGTCCACAAGCCCCACAGCAGAGGGCCCGCAGCCCAATGCCGGGTGACGCCGACCACATCGCCCTCGGCCACGTCATCGCCCTTGGCCACTTGCAGGCTGTTCTCGGCCACGGTCAGGTGCTGTTCGTTGCCCTCGTCATTACGCAGGGTGACGTCAGCCACATCGCCCTTGCGCACCAACTCGCTGACGGTGGAAATGTCCGACGCACGCTGGGATTCTTCGGCCTGGTAGACGAAGTACTGCGGCACGCGGTTCCAGCGCCATTCGTAGGACATCAGCGAGGTGGCGTAATACAACGCGCCGGCCAGGCCGACCAGCACCAGCACCGTCAGCAGGTGCCAGGGCCATTGGGCTTTTTTCTGTTTCATTTCAGGTTCCGGGATATGTCGAGATCGTTCCCACGCTCTGCGTGGGAATGCCTCACTGGACGCTCAGCGTCCGCTTTGTGACGCAGAGCGTCACGGGCTGCATTCCCACGCGGAGCGTGGGAACGATCAATGCAGGTCAGCTTTTATTCCATATCCTTGAGCCACTCAGAGCTCTTGAACCACTTGTCATGGATGCGATCGTAGGTGCCGTCGTTGCGGATCTGGTGCAGGAAGTTGTTGATGAAGTTGATGCTGTCGTAGTCGCCCTTCTTCAGGCCGAACGCCAGGGGTTCAAAGGTGAACGGCTGATCAAGGAACACCAGCTTGCCGGCGCCGACCTTGTTCACGGCCACCACGTTGTACGGGGCGTCATAGACGAAGGCGTCAGCCTTGCCGTTGACCACGTCCAGAACAGCTTCCTGCTCGTTGTCATAGCCGTGGTACTTGGCTTTGGAGATCAGCTTCTTGGCCACCATTTCGCCGGTGGTGCCGAGCTTGGAGGTCAGGCGGTATTTCTCATCATTCAGGTCTTTGTAGGACTTGATGGTGCCCTCCAGCTCCTTGCGGATCAGCAGGGTCTGGCCGACCACGATGAACGGTTCGCTGAAGTTCAGACGCAGGTTGCGTTCCTGGGTCAGGGTCATGCCGCTGCCGATCATGTCGAACTTGTCGGTCAACAGGGCCGGGATGATGCCGTCGTAACCGGTGGAAATCGGCTCGAACTTCACGCCCATCGACTTGGCCATGGCCTTGAGGATGTCGACTTCAAAGCCGATGATTTCACCGCGTTTGTTGGTCATCTGGAACGGCATGTAGGTCGGGTCCATGCCGACTTTCAGCGTACCGCGCTTGACCGCATCATCGATGGCGCCGGCATGTGCCGCGTTGACCGCCACCAGTGCGGTGACGCCCAGCAGCAGCATCGAAAGATACTTTTTCATCATCAAGTCCCCTGAACTCATTTTCTTGTGAGGTCGGCGCGCAAAAGGGCTGCACCATTTCGGGGTGCGATCCTAACTCACTCACCGCCGGGTACAAAGGTTTCGCCGGGATTTGTTGCCAAGGTATGACAGAAAAGCCCCACAACCGTGCAGAGAAAGGCATGGCTAGACACCTCGATCCACGGCCCAGCCAATTGCTTGATGTGTAAGCAGTTATGACTACCAGTCCACTTCCGCCATCCAGCCCGAGTCCTTGAACCACTTGTCATGCAGCCGATCGTAGGTGCCGTCCTGGGCCACCTGGTTGAGGAAATGATTGATCCAGTTGAGGCTGTCGTAATCGCCCTTTTTCAAGCCGAACGCCAGGGGCTCGTAGGTGAAGGGTTGCTCCAGCGCCAACAGCGCACTGTTCTGGGGCTTGGTAATGGCGATCAGGTTATACGGCGCATCATGGATAAACGCATCGGCCTTGCCCTCCACCACCTGGCGCACGCCTTCTTCAGGTGTTGGAAAACTGCGCAGCCGTGCAGTGCCGAGAAACCTCTTCGCCGCCGCCTCGCCTGTGGTGCCTTCGGCGGCCACGATCCGGTAACCGGCCTCGTTCAAGTCCTCGATGCTCTGGACCTTGTCGGCCAACCGAGGGTTCAGCAGCACGGTCTGGCCGACGATGATGAACGAGTCGCTGAAATTGAGGGTCAGGTTGCGCTCCTGCGTGACAGTCATGCCGCTGCCGATCAGGTCGAACCGGCTGGCCAGCAGGCCGGGAATCAGGTCGATATACGGTACCGAAACCAGCTCCAGCTTGACCCCCAGCGCCTTGCTCATCTCCCGGAGCAGGTCAATTTCAAACCCGACGATCCGGCCTTTCTTGTCGGTCATCTCAAAGGGCACGTAGGCCGGATTGGTGCCGACTTTCAACACACCCCGCCGAACGGCCTCATCTATGGCTCCGGCATGCGCCAGGTAACCATGGGAAAATGTGACGATGCCGAGCAGCAGCATCGACAAATACCTTTTGATCATGAAAAAAGCCCCTGTTCCATTAAACACTCCCACACCCGGCCACGCGCAAGTTCGCGTAAGCCGCAGGCTTCGAGTCAGATTTGGGGGGCGATGCTAACCCACTCGCAGGCACGGCAATATGCCTCGGAGAAGGGTCTTTTGTTTCGAAATAACAAGGAGTTAGCGCGATGCAGCAGAAGGGAAAAACAACGTAGGACGGTTATCGCAAACGCCCCCGAGGTGGCACCTCGGGGGCGTCGGAATCAGGCCGGTTGAGCCTGGGACGACAGCGGCTTCAATGGCAGCAATGGCGCATGCGGATCGGCCTTGACCGATTCGCGCCAGGCGCTCAGCCACTCGGCGTGGCC
>NZ_JACARK010000070.1:0-2631 GCF_013386655.1 Pseudomonas sp. K5002
CGAGCCAGGTGACCAGTTCGTTCTCATAGGTCTTGGCGACCTTGCCGCCCTGGATCGACAGGGCTTCGCCTGGCTGGACGAGGTTGGCCGGGTCCAGGTAGGCCTCGACAAAGCGCCGGTAATCCGGGCCGTTGGGACCGACGCCAGCTTGCATGACGATGCCTGCGCCAGGGCGGTTGTCGCCCGCGACCACCGGGCCCAGGCTGGTGATGCTGACTTCGCCGCCCTTCGCCGGGTCACGCCCGGACATCAGGATATTGCCGCCCGCCGTCACTTCCAGCAGGCCAGGACCGGCAACCTGGAAGTTGCTGTACAGAATGTCGCGCCCGGCGGAGACGATGGAGATGTCAGTGGGGTTGTTGTGGATGAACAGGTTGCCGGTCGACTGCTCGCTGACCGCACCAGGGGCCGTATTAAAACGGCTGCCACTGCTGACAATGTCTCGCCCCGCCATCATCCAAACTGGCCCGTTACCCTCGTACCAGGTCTGCCCTGAATGCAAAAACGAGGGGGAAGAATTGAACGTCAGGGTCCGGCCGCTGCTGACCCCCACCAGATCGCCGGTCAAGGCATAGAACCGCGCCGGTTCCGTTGGCGCGTAAGCGGCTGCCGACGCCGTGGCGGAGCCAAAGGCAAACAGAGGCCGCGGAAGGGAACCCGGCGAGCTACCGTTTTCCGACAGATTGTTGCCATCGACAACCACCTGACCATCAATGGTCCCGACAAACGCCGGCCGCCAAGGTGTGGCCATGATGCTGGGGTCGGCCCCGGAAGGCGTGACAAACATACCGCCCGCATAAATCGAGTCATGGGCCAGGAATTGCAACTGGCTGCTGGCACCGGGGGCGAGCACCAAGGCATTTATCGGACTCGTATCGGCTTGGGACCCCAGGACGGCGTTTCCGTAATAAATACTGCCGCCAGCCGCCGTCGCTCGAACGATCGATGGGTAGACGGTTGCCAGGTCGGACGCTGCGGCGGAGACAGATGGCGTCACGTTGCCCCCCGCTGAAAACAGGTCGATTGCCGTGTGCCCGGTCCACAACGAGAACCAACTTTCGCCGGTCCCACTCGTCCCGCCACGGGTAAACGATGAGTTGTTCAGCAGGACGACACGGCCCGGGTCAATCACTTGCTGCAGCACCAGGTCACCCAATGTCGTCAGGTTGAATGTGGCATCCCCCGGCACCAGGGTGATGCCCCCCACTGCCCGGCCACGGGTCGCCTGGAACGGATCGAATGCGCGGGTTTCGCCCGGGCTCTGCTCAGAGCTGTTGCTGCCGTAGGTCAGGTCGATCCGGCCCGTGGTCGCACTTTGCAGTTGGACATTGCCCCGGATATTCACCAACTGGCCGTTCTGATCGTTTACATCAACCACGCTGCCAGGGTTCAGGGCGCCACCGATACGCACCCGCAGATCACCACCGCCCGTCAACTGCAGGCTGCCATCACCGGCAACCCGCCCGGTACTGCCAACCGCCAGCACCAGCCCCTGGCTGCGCGGGTTGGCAGAGGCCGACATTGGGTTGCCGTCCATGCGCCGAAGCACACCGGCATCCCCGCCTACCTGTACATCCACGTCACCGCCGCCGAGGGTGCCGAAACCGGTAAACCCGACGAACGCATCAGCCTTGGAGGCGTTGGCGGTATAGCTACCGAAATTGATCCACCAGGCCGTCGGCTGCGCCTGCCCGCCGGTGTTCACCGTGCCGCTGCCCTGGCGCCACAGCCAGTTGGCCACATCGGCGGAGTCGATGCCGTTATCCAGGGGGTTGGGCCGACTTGGGTTGAAGACGCCTCCCAGGATATTCCCCGTCAGGTTGCCCCCCACGTTCACGCTCAAATTCCCCCCTGCCTCCGGGTACCAGGCACGGTACAGGCTGTCAGATGAGCCGTTGACGAACTGTTCAAAATAACTGTTGGTATCGTTCAGCACCGTCTTCGCGCTGTTCAGCGCCTTGGGCTGGTTGTAGGGGTCACTGGCACCGGTTGCAGTGGACGATGTACCGGCGGTGTAGACCCCATACAGGGAGTCCATGCTCAAGTTGCCGGCGCTGAGCAGTTCGAGGTCGCCCGTACCGGTGCGAATCACACTGAAACGGCTGCTGGAGGGGGTCGCCGCATACTCTTTGCCGCTTTGGGCCTGGCAGTAGGCGGGCGAGCTTGCACAGAACTCATCGATGGACGGGATACCGAACTGGTCCAGGATGCTTTGCTCGATCGGCGTTCCGACGGTGACGATAATCCCGTTGTCCGCCAGGTCCTTGGCGCCGAATTCGGTCCAGACATAGCCAACTTTCACGGCGCAGTACGCCGGATTGCCCCCACAGAAATCATCAATCGAACCCAGGCCGAAATCATCGAGGATCTTTTGGTCGATCGGGTCGCCTTCCTTGACCACCACCCCATTGGCCGCAAAGTCCTCCACCGCGAAGGCGGTCCAGGTCAACTTGCCCTTGGCGGGCATCTCCTTGGCAAACATGCCGTAGTGGCTGTCAGCCAAACGCAGGTCGCCGCTGCGCGGATGGGCTTGCAGGATGCGGCTGTCGGCCGCCTCGGTGTCAGCACCTGCAACCAACCGCAGCGACCAGGATTGCGAACCTTCGGCCAGCATCGGCGAGAGGGCCCACA
>NZ_JACARK010000697.1:0-2792 GCF_013386655.1 Pseudomonas sp. K5002
CGGTAAAGCCGCGTAACAAACGCCGCGCCAGGTACAGTGCAACCCAGGCGCTGAGGGCGGTGCACACCAGAATCCCGGCAAGGCCGCTGAGCAGGAAGCGCAACAGGCTGCCGCCGTGGCCGGTCAGGTGCACGCTGCCGATGACCTGGCCCTGATGCAGGATCGGCTGGGTGATGGGCTGTTCGAGCAGGGCATGCGCCAACTGCAGCTCAATCATCGACAGCATCCCGGTTTCAGGGCGCTCCCAGTGGGCCAGTTGCTTGCCGTCGACGTTGAAGACTTCCGCCTCGGCCACTTCTTCCTCCGAGGCGATCACGCCCAACGCCTCGGTGGCCGCCGCGCTGTCGTTGAACACCACGGCCGCTTCCACGGTGTAGTTGATGGAGCGGGCGATCAGGTGCAGATTGTGGTCGGCATACACCCGCAGCGCGAGCACGCCGAGCAGGGTCAGGGAAATACTGGCCATGCTGACGGCCATCAGCGCCAGGCTCAGGTGCCCGCGCCCGATCACTGAACGCAAGGTAGGACGCACTGGCGCCTTATCGACACTCATGACCCCGGCGCTCGACGTCGGGACAGCTGCAGCACACTCGGATGAATGCGCACACCGCTACGGGCAACGGAATCCAGGTTGACCTCGAACGACACCTGTTCGTCGGCTACCCGCAGGCAGAACAGGCTGCCCACGGTGCATTGGTCGCCGCCTTCGCTGATGCTGAGCACCGGATGGCCGATCAATGCCGCGAACAGGCGGCTGCGCTCGTCGCTGGTCAATTGGCCGATGTACACGGCATCGCAGGCATTGGCGATGTCTGGATGGTCGGCCAGCAAACGCTGCACCACTACCGGACGGCCGGTAGCCTGGGTGGTGCCTTTGACCAGGTCATCGGTGTATTGGGTTGGCCCGACAATGCACAAACGCAATTGCGCGGGCTCTACCGGCCAGCGGGCGTAACTGAGAATTCCCAGGACCACTTGGGTGACGGCCTTGGCCCGCTGATCGGCCATGCCGGCAGGCGGCTGGGCAAAAGCAAGAGGCGTGAACACGCACAGAAGCGCAAACAGCAGCATTCGTCTCCAGCTCAAACTTCGCTCTGTGGGCGAGACAGCCACGTTCATGCAGCGATTCTCTTTGATCTTCTCGGGATGATGCCGCAACGATAGCACAACGGCGGAAAACCCCCGAGGCGACACCCAGGAGGATTCCGACATTTTATTAAGAAAAATCACACATTTGGATCAGAAAATTTAGATGTCCCATCGGTCAGCTTCTTTGACGATCAAGTGCCCAGTTCCAGCATCAGCCCACTCAAGCGTTTCACCTTGCGGCTCACCGCCTCTTCGAATACGCCACCCCGGGGTTCGATCAGGCTGAACCAGTCCTTGGCGCGGGTGATGCCGGTGTAGATCAGCTCTTTGGTGAGCACCGGGTTCAAGGCGTCCGGCAAAATCAGTGCGGTGTGGGTGAATTCAGAGCCCTGAGATTTGTGCACCGTCATCGCGTAGACGGTTTCGACGTCGTTGAGCCGGCTGGGCAACACAAACCGTACGCCGCCCTGGCCATCGTTGCGCGGGAACGCGACGCGCAGAACCTGCGGCCCGCCGTCGCTTTCGGGCAGCTTGAGGGCGATACCGATATCGCCGTTCATCAGGCCCAGGCCGTAATCGTTGCGAGTCATCAACACCGGGCGCCCTTCGTACCATTGCTGGTCGCTGTCGATCAGCCGAGCCTTGAGCAGCGCGGCGGTAATGCGCAGGTTCAGGCCCTCCACGCCCCATGGGCCCTTGCGTACGGCGCAGAGCAGCTGGAAAGCGTCGAAGGCTTTCAGCAGCTTTTGCGCCCAGAGCGTCCAGGCCTCGTCATCCCGTGGCGTCTCCAGGGACGGACGCGCGGTCTGCAGCAGTTTCAGGTAATGGCGATAACCGTGGGCACCGTCGCCATGGCCGTCCAGCACCAGGCGCTCCAGGGCATGGTCGTGCTCGCCCTTGAGGCTGACGCAAAACAGGTCGGCATGGCTGCGGGCAGCCAGCAGTTTGCGGGCCTGCTCAGGGTTTTGCTGGTTGACCCAGCGGGCCAGCTGGCCAATGCCGCTGCCTTCGCCGAAACGCCGCGAGTAACGCAGCATCACCACTTGTTGCGCCAAGGGGTGGCTACCGTCGAGGTCTTCCTGCAGGCCGCTGGCGCCGAGGTCTTCGCCGCTGACCTGTTGCAGCCACTGGCGGGTTTGCGGGCTGTAGAAACCGGCTTCGGCGTCGCGGCACAAATCCCCCAGCACCGCCCCGGCTTCAACCGAGGCCAACTGGTCCTTGTCACCCAGCAGCACCAGGCGAGCATGGGGTGGCAAGGCGTCCAGCAGGTTGGCCATCATTTCCAGGTCGATCATCGAGGCTTCGTCTACCACCAGCACGTCCAGGGGCAACGGATTGCCGATGTGATGCCGGAAGTGTCGGGTGCCGGGACGGCTGCCGAGCAAACGGTGAACGGTGGTGACCTGGGTCGGGATTTTTTCCTTCACCGCATCAGGCACTTTCAGAGACAGCACTTGCTGGCTGATGGACTCGGTCAAGCGCGCGGCCGCCTTGCCGGTGGGCGCGGCCAGACGGATGCGCAACGCGCTGCCCGCTTCCACGGCGGGGGCCTGCAACAGCGCAAGCAAACGCACCACCGTGGTGGTCTTGCCGGTACCCGGCCCGCCGGTGACGATGCTGAATGCACCGCGGGTGGCCAAGGCGCAGGCGAGTTTTTGCCAGTCGACAACACCGTCTGGCGGGGCCTGGTCGAACAGGCGATT
>NZ_JACARK010000698.1:0-868 GCF_013386655.1 Pseudomonas sp. K5002
CCCGCTCCCACATTTGGATCAGTGTTCGCTTAATTCAATTGCAAGCTGTGCATCACCGGTTTCAAGGCCGGATACAGCTCCAGATAGCGGGCAAACGCCCGGTCATACACCCCGACATTCCCCGCCTCCGGCTCCGCCCGCAGCTCCAACTGCACCCAACCTTTCTCCATCTCCCGATCATCCACCAACCCCACCGCATGGGCCGCCAGCAACGCCGCACCCATGGCTGCCTCCACCTCTTGCACGATGGTGTAGACCGGGTAGTGGGTGATGTCCGCAATAATCTGCATCCACAAATCCGAGTGGCTCGCTCCGCCCACCACAATCAGCCGTGGATCAAGGGAATGCGCCCCACGGGTGCCCGCTTCGATATTGTGCCGCAGGGCAAAACTCACCCCTTCGAGCACTGCGCGGTACAGGTGGATCCGGCTGTGATAGAGGTTCAGCCCGACAAAGCTGCCGCTGGCCCGGTCATCCCACACCGGGCTGCGTTCGCCCATGAGATACGGCAGGAACAACAGCCCTTCACTGCCCGCCGGGATCTTCGCGGCGCTCTGCTCCAGCAGCCACAAACTGTCCTGGCCCGTCTCTTTCGCCTGCTGCTCCTCCGCCTGGCAGAACTGTTCGCGAAACCAGCTCACCGACGCCCCGGCGGTGATCGCACCACCGAAGATGTACAGGTCCTGATGGCCGTTATAGACGTGGGGCATGCTCACCAGGCCATGGCGCGCATCCACCTGCTGATTGAGATAACCCCAGCACATGCTGGTGCCGATCATCGCCACGTGATTGCCCGGCCGCGTCACCCCGGCCGCCAATGTGGCCATGGCCGCATCCACGCCCCCGGCCAGGATCGGCGTACCGGCCT
>NZ_JACARK010000699.1:0-485 GCF_013386655.1 Pseudomonas sp. K5002
GCATTCAGCGGCAATAGTGTCAGCACCTGCCAGCGCGCTGGCACCATATAGCTCGCCAATTGCCCGTTCAGGTGCGCGGTGAGTACCTGTTGCGCGGTTGGCGCGTCGAGTCCGGCCGCGCCGTCGAGCACATACCAGGCCACCAGTTGCAACGCCCCACGGGCATCGGGCAGCGCCAAGACCGCCGCGCTGTCGACTGCCGGGTGTTGCATCAGACGGTTTTCGATTTCGCCCAGCTCGATGCGATAACCCCGAATCTTCACCTGCTGGTCGCGGCGGCCGAGGTACTCAATCACCCCATCGGCGCGCAGGCGGCCGATATCGCCGCTGCGATACAGGCGCGCGCCGGGCTGGAACGGATGTGCGACAAAGGCTTCGCGGGTGCGTTGCGGGTCGCGCAGGTAACCACGGCCGACACCCACGCCACCGATGCACAACTCACCCGGCACGCCGATCGGCACGCAGCGCAGGTCGGGATCCAGCAC
>NZ_JACARK010000700.1:0-4052 GCF_013386655.1 Pseudomonas sp. K5002
CGCCAGCCGCGCGGTGATCAGCGAACCGCTGGCCATGCTGGCCTCCACCACCAGTACCCCAAGCGACAGGCCACTGATAATACGGTTGCGGCGCGGGAAGTTGCCGGCCTGGGGCGCGGCGTCCAACGGAAACTCGGAAACCACGGCACTGCCTTGGGCAATCATCGCCTCGGCCAAGCGTCGATGGCGCTGTGGATAAAAATTTTCGAGCCCGGTGCCCAGCACGCCGATTGTATGTCCACCAACATCCAAAGCCGCCTGGTGAGCAGCACCGTCGATACCCAGGGCAAGGCCACTGGTGATGACAAAACCGGCACTCGCCAGGCTGCGGGAAAACGCGGCGGCGGTATCCATTCCTGGCCTGGAGGCGCGACGGCTGCCGACCATCGCCAACTGCGGTTTCTCCAGAATCGCCGGGTTGCCGGCGACGAATAATAGCGGGGGTGCATCATCCAATTCTGCAAGCAATGCCGGGTAGTCGGGTTGGTCCCACATCAGCAAATGCTGGGCCGGACGCTCCAACCAGGCCAATGCCGCACTGGCACCATCACGTACTTCCTCGCAACGCCGGGCATCGGCGCTGGCCACCTTGAGCCCCAGGGAGCGCCAGGCACTGGCCGGTGCGCTGATGGCTTTCGACGCAGAACCAAAGGCCTCGATAAGTTTTTTAAAGCCCTTGGGACCCAGTTCCGGCAGCCTGTGCAAGCGTAGTCGGGCTTCCAGTTCTGCCGGGGAAATTTCACGGTCATTCGTCGGTAACATTTGATCGTCCTTGATCGGAACAAGCTGTGGATAACTCTGTTGGTAACTTATTTAGCAACCTAATTATTGTCTTTGATCAGGCGCCTCAAAACGGTCCATTACCGCCAGCGATCGCGACGCGCTGAGCACCAGGCCGTAGCTGAGCTTTTCGTAGGTGCGGAACACCAATAGCGTCCCGGCCGGCTCGTCGGGCATCTTCACCGGAGCACCGGTCACTCGGTTCCGAACGGTTTCCCCGGTTTTCACCACGGCCAGCAAATGGCCTTCCATCAGGCCGTCACGACGGCCCTTGTTCAGCGTCACCGCGTCCAGCACGCCGATCTGCGTCACGCCCCGTGGCACGTCGATGATGTGTCCGGCAGTGGCGCGAGCAGGCATCTGAATCACCAGGCTGGCCAGGTCGGTGGGCGCTTGCTGGCTGAGCAATCGGTCGCCGGGCCGCACTTCCTGGGTGACGCGCTGCACACCCAACGTGCTGACATCGCCCGCCGTCACAAAACGTGCGGTGCCAATGTCGTCGACGTTGATACCCAGCAATTCCTGGCTTTGCGGGTCGGTATAGGCCTTGCCGCGACGGAAGATCCCGTAGCTTTCGACTGCAGGGTCCAGGGCACCTCGCGCATAAATACGCTCGCCATCGGCGCCCAATACTCGTCCGGCATCTGCTGCAACAATATAGGGAGCGTGCTCCAGTTCCTGGGGGGTATCGAGAATGCGGTTGTGCAGTAAAAAGCGCTGGATGGCCTGCTGCGTATGAAGCGGCAACGGTTGGCCGGGCTGTGGATAGCTCTCGGGAACCTGGGCAATAACGGCCTGGGCCCACAGCAGCAAGACGAGTAGCGATTTCCTCATGGGGTGAATCTCCTTTATTATGTGCATTCGCGTGAAACGCCTTGGCCTTCGCGGCTTTCGGACGTTTTCCCACGGCACTTATCCCGGCACATCAAGGGTCCATCCCCGGCGCCGACTTGCCTTTACCTCACATGTGCAGCAATTACGCTTATGGCTATTTTGAACATCCTCGAATTTCCGGACTCACGCCTGCGCACCATCGCCAAGCCAGTGGCCGTAGTGGACGCCAAGGTTCGTCAGTTGGTCGATGACATGTTTGAAACAATGTATGAAGCCCCGGGTATCGGCCTCGCCGCGACCCAGGTCGACGTGCATCAGCGCGTCGTGGTCATGGACCTGTCCGAAGACCGCAGCGAGCCCCTGGTGTTTATCAACCCTGAGTTCGAAACCCTGACCGACGAGATGGGCCAGTACCAGGAAGGCTGCCTGTCGGTGCCCGACTTCTACGAGAACGTCGACCGTCCCCAGCGCGTCAAGATCAAGGCCCTGGACCGTGACGGCAAGCCGTTCGAGATGATTGCCGAAGGCCTGCTGGCGGTGTGCATCCAACACGAGTGCGACCACCTCAACGGCAAGCTGTTTGTCGATTACCTGTCCACGCTTAAACGCGACCGGATCAAGAAGAAGCTGGAAAAGAAGCATCGCCAGCAAGCTTGATTCCCTTCTTTCAAAGGCTTGCTCCGGCAAGCCTTTTTCTTTTGTGAGACGTTTCCCATGACCGAGCCACTGCGCATCGTTTTTGCCGGCACCCCCGAATTCGCCGCCGAACACCTCAAGGCCCTGCTCGCCAGCCCTTATGAAATCGTGGCGGTCTACACCCAGCCCGATCGCCCGGCCGGTCGTGGGCAAAAACTGATGCCCAGCCCGGTCAAGCAGCTGGCACTTGAGAACAACATTGTCGTGCTGCAGCCGCCAACCCTGCGCAACGCCGATGCCCAGGCCGAACTGGCTGCGCTGAAGCCAGACCTGCTGGTGGTGGTGGCCTACGGCTTGATCCTGCCCCAGGCTGTGCTGGATATCCCGCGCCTGGGCTGCATCAACAGTCACGCCTCGCTGCTGCCTCGCTGGCGTGGCGCGGCACCGATCCAGCGTGCCGTCGAAGCCGGTGATGCGCAAAGCGGGGTGACCGTGATGCGCATGGAAGCAGGCCTGGACACCGGGCCGATGCTGCTGAAAGTCACCACCCCGATCACCGGGCAAGACACCGGCGGCAGCCTGCATGATCGCCTCGCCGAAATGGGCCCGCCGGCTGTCGTCCAGGCCATCGCCGGCCTGGCTGCCGGCACTCTGCAAGGTGAAGTTCAGGACGACAGCCTCGCCACCTACGCCCACAAATTGAACAAGGATGAAGCCCGCATCGACTGGAGCCGCCCGGCCGTTGAGCTGGAGCGTCTGGTGCGTGCCTTCAACCCGTGGCCGATCTGCCACAGCATGCTCAATGGCGAGGCCTTGAAAGTACTGGCCGCCACCCTGGCCGAAGGCAAGGGCGCCCCCGGCGAGATCATCGGCGCCAGCAAGGACGGCCTGTTGGTAGCGTGCGGTGAACAGGCGCTGTGTCTGACCCGTCTGCAATTGCCCGGCGGCAAGGCGCTGAACTTCAGCGATTTGTTCAACAGCCGCCGTGAGAAATTTGCCGTTGGCATCGTCCTCGGCCAAGCGGTGGACGCGCAATGAACCCACGTCTGGCCGCCGCCAAGGCCCTGGCCGCCGTGCTCAACGGCAAGGCTTCCCTCAATAGTTCGTTGCCGACCCAACTGGATAAAGTCGAAGACCGCGATCGCGGCTTTACCCAGGACCTGGCCTTCGGTACCGCCCGCTGGCAGCCACGTTTATCGGCGCTGGCGGCCAAGCTGCTGCAAAAGCCGTTCAAGGCGGCGGACGCCGATGTCGAGGCGCTGCTGCTGGTGGGCCTGTATCAACTGCTCTACACCCGCGTGCCGGCCCACGCGGCAATCGGCGAAACCGTCGGTTGCGCCGACAAGCTGAAAAAGCCTTGGGCCAAGGCCCTGCTCAACGCCGTGCTGCGCCGCGCCCAGCGCGAAAGCGAAGCGCTGCTGGCCGAGCTGGAACATGACCCGGTGGTGCGCACCGCCCACCCGCGCTGGCTGCAAAAATCCCTGAAGGCGTTCTGGCCCGAGCAGTGGGAAGCCATCTGCGCGGCCAACAACGCGCACCCGCCGATGATCCTGCGGGTCAATCGCCGTCATCACACCCGCGACGCTTATCTCACATTGCTTGGCGAAGCCGGTGTAGCGGCCACGGCCTGCGTCTACAGCCAGGACGGCATCGTTCTTACAGAACCGGGCGATGTACGTAACCTGCCCGGGTTCGCCGAAGGCTGGATCAGCGTGCAGGACGAAGCCGCTCAACTGGCCGCCGACCTGCTGGACCTGGCCCCGGGCCAACGCGTACTGGACGCCTGTTGCGCCCCCGGCGGC
>NZ_JACARK010000701.1:0-1346 GCF_013386655.1 Pseudomonas sp. K5002
TTGCTCGCGAATGCGGTGGATCAGCCAAGCATCCGGCGACTGACACACTGCATTCGCGAGCAAGCCCGCTCCCACATTTGGATTGTCGCCAGCAAGGAGAATTCGAATGAGCTCCACCAAAGACCCCTGCATCAGCATTTGCAAATTCACCGATGACATCTGCGTGGGCTGCGGGCGCAGCAAGCGCGAGATCCGTGCCTGGAAGAAACTCGACAAGGTCGACAAGCGCACGGTACTCGCCGAAGCCGAGCTGCGCCTGCTGGCGCTGGGTGCCACCGGTCGGCGGAAAGGCAAATGAGCCTGCACTTATCGACTAGTCTCTGATGCGCAACGCGCGCCATGAGCGTATGATTCGCGACCCTTTGGCGATGCGTTCGCCAAAAGCCCAGCTTTTACTATCTTCAGGCCAAGCCTGAATCGACACACCGGGAGGTGCTTAAGATGAGTGACCAAGACCAGAACGACACCCAGGAAATCGGCCCCGCAGGCGAAAAACTGCAGAAAGTCCTCGCCCGTATCGGCGTAGGCTCGCGCCGCGACGTAGAAGCCTGGATCACCCAGAAGCGCATCAAGGTCAACGGCGTTGAAGCCACCCTTGGCCAGCGCGTCGACCTGCACGATGCCATCACCATTGATGGCAAGGTCATCAAGCGTGAAGAGGCCGCCGAATCGGTGCGCCGCGTCATCATGTACAACAAGCCTGATGGCGAAATCTGCACCCGTGACGACCCGGAAGGCCGTCCAACCGTATTCGACAAGATGCCGCGCCCCAAAGAAGGCCGCTGGATCAACATCGGTCGTCTCGACATCAACACCACCGGCTTGCTGATGTTCACCACCGACGGTGAGTTGGCCAACCGCCTGATGCACCCTTCCTACGAGATGGACCGTGAATACGCGGTACGTGTGCGTGGTGAAGTCGATGACGAAATGATCGAGCGCTTGAAAGCCGGCGTCGTGCTGGAAGACGGCCCGGCCAGGTTCACCGACATCAAGCAGGCGCCGGGCGGCGAAGGCTTCAACCATTGGTACCACTGCGTGGTGATGGAAGGCCGTAACCGTGAAGTACGTCGCCTGTGGGAATCCCAGGGCCTGGTGGTCAGCCGCCTGAAGCGCGTGCGTTTCGGCCCGGTGTTCCTCAACTCCGACCTGCCGATGGGCCGCTGGCGCGAAATGAGCCAGTACGAAGTCGACATCCTCAGTGCCGAAGTCGGCCTGACGCCGGTGGCCATGCCGCAGATGAACGCCAAGAGCAAAGACAAGCTTGAGCGTATGCAGCGTAAATCGTCGCGTCCGGTGGCGCGTACCGACCGTGTTGCCCGCACCCTGCGCCCTGCGCTGGATGC
>NZ_JACARK010000702.1:0-696 GCF_013386655.1 Pseudomonas sp. K5002
GTTCGTGGGGCTGCGACATCACCGCCGCGAACGGCACCAGTTGCTGGGGCACACAGCTCACAATCCCCAAGCCGAAAGACGCCCCGATCAGCGCCCAGATGCCCGGTGAAAACGCCGCCGCCAGGGCGAAACAGAACGCCAGGGCGATCTGCCCCAGCACCAGCTTGCGGCGGTCAAAACGGTCGCCCATCGGCAGCAGCAACGCCAGCCCGGTAGCAAAACCCAGCAGGGCGGAACCGGCCACCAGATCCACGGTGGTCACGTCCACGCCCATGTCCGAAGCGATCAGCGGCAGGATCGGCTGGGTGCAGTAAATATTGGTAATCACCGCGCCGGCGATCACCGCCATCATGATGATCTTGCCGCGCGGCGCGACCGCAGGCGCTGTGGAAGGTTGGGATGTCATCGGCAGGCCACTCACGGCGCTCTCCTTCAATGCAGATCTCCGGGAAGGAGATGAGTGGCCAACGTTACGCACTCGCGCTTATCAGGATAATCCCCTAGGATTTGGAATCATCCTTCCAGAATTTGATAGGTTGCCATGAACCGTCTTGAATCCATGTCCATCTTCGTTGCCGTGGTTGATGCAGGCAGCCTGACCGCTGCGGCGCGGCGCCTCGACATGCCGCTGGCCAGCGTCAGCCGCAAGGTGGCTGAACTTGAGACGCACCTGAAAACCCGCCTGCTGCACCGCAC
>NZ_JACARK010000703.1:0-6194 GCF_013386655.1 Pseudomonas sp. K5002
AAAGCCGCCGAACTCGCCGGCTTCGAAGGCGCCCTGCTGCCCACCGGCCCCGAACCATGGATCGTCGCCGCCGCCCTGGCCCGAGAAACCCGGCGCATCAAATTCCTGATCGCCTTCCAGGCCACCTGGACCCTGCCCGCCTACGCCGCCCAACAAGCTGCGATCCTGCAAAACCTCAGCCGTGGCCGCTTGGAGTGGAACATCATCACCGGCGGCAACCCCGCCAGCCAGCGCGCCAACGGTGACTTCCTCGAACACGACCTGCGCTACAAGCGCACCGGCGAATTCCTCGACATCATCCAGGGCCTCTGGGAGCACGAAAAATTCTCCTACAACGGTGATATCTACCAACTGGAAAACGGCGCTCTGCCCCACGGCCTGCACCACGAACGCAAGCCCGGCGTGTACTTCTCCGGTTTCTCCGACGCCGCCCTCGACGTCGCCGCCAAACACGCCGACGTGTACCTGAACTGGGCCGAACCCATCGACAAGCTCAAGCCACACATCGAGCGCGTACGCGAATTGGCCGACAAACAAGGCCGCACCGTGCGCTTCGGCCTGCGGGTAGACCTGTTCGCCCGGGAGACCGAGGAGCAAGCCTGGAAAGACCTGCGTCGCCAGTTCGACAAGCTCGAAGGCAAGAGCAGCCAGGTCGCCAAGGGCTTTACCAGCGGCTCGGACTCGGTCGGCGGCGCACGCCAGACCGCGTACCACCAGAACGTCGACCGCTTCGATGACCTGATCATCGGTCCCAACCTGTGGGCCGGTTTCGCCAAAGCCAAACCGGGTCCGACCGTGGGCCTGGTCGGCAGCCACCAGAACATCGCCGAGCGCCTGGTGGAATACCGCGACGCCGGCTTCTCGACCTTCATCCTCGCCGGCAATCCACACCTGGAAGAAGCGTTGCGCATTGGCCAGGAAGTCCTGCCGCTTGTGCACCAACGCCCGGCGATCCAACCTTTGAAAGCCAGCGCCTGAACGCTGTGGGAGAACTCCTGATGACCCAACCTCTCGATACGCTCTGGTACACCCGCTGCCCCGTGCCCACCGGCCTGGGCATTGCAGTGCAAAAAGGCTGGCTGCAAGACACCGTCGGTGCCCTGGGCACCGAGGTGCAGTCGCTGCGCGAGTCCGATGACAAGGCGGTGCGCGAATCGCACTTCGATCACACCCTGCGCAATTCGGTACGCCATGGCGGCAATATCCCGGCGATCTGGGCCCGCGCCCAGGGCCGGGAAACCCGAGTGATCGGCCTGTCGTGGGCAGATGAAGTGCAACTGATCCTGACCCGCCAGGACAGCGGCATCAAAACCGTCAAGGACCTCAAGGGCCGTACTTTCGGCTTGCCGGACTGGGCCGGCGCACAGATCGACTTCACCCGCGCCCAGGCCCTGCGCGGCCTGGAAAACGCGTTGTCACTGGAAGGCCTGAAAGTCGGCGACGTGAAGCTGAAGAACTTCCGCTACGGCGGCACCTTCAGCGATACCCCGGTGCGCAATATCGCCGGTACGCCAGTCACGCAAAAAGTCAGCGAACGTAACCTGGAGCTGATCGGCCTGCTGCGCGGTGAAGTCGATGCAATCTTCCTCAAGGGCGCCCACGCCGCCCAACAGGCTCATGATTTCGGCCTGCACTCGGTGATCGACACCGGCTCGCACCCGGACCCGCTGATCCGCAGCAACAACGGCACGCCGCGTACCCTGGCGGTGGACCTGAACCTGCTGGAAAACCACTTCGACGTAGCCACCGGCATTCTTGACTCGGTCCTGCGCGCCGAGCAATGGGCCCACACCCACCCGGAGGAAACCCGGCGCTACCTGGCCCAGGAAACCAACAGCAGTGAGTATTGGGTCACCGCCGCCTACGGCAACGACGCCCACTTGCGCCTGCGCACCGAACTTGATGAACAGGCAATTGCCGCGCTGCAGGACTTCACGCATTTCCTGCACCGCTGGCGCTTTATCCCGAAAAGCTTCGACGTGCGTGAATGGATTGATGCACGGCCGCTGGAAGCACTCTTGAACGGCAAAACCGCGCTGGCAGGCTAACCCCTGTAGGAGCCGGCTTGCCGGCGATGACGGCCTTGAATGGGGTATTGACCTTTCGGGCCTTATCGCCGGCAAGCCGGGCTCCTGCAAAGGTTTCCTATTTCATGGATTTGAACGAAGACCCTTATGAGCAAACCACTCGATACTCTCTGGTACACCCACAGCCCGGTTCCCACCGGCCTTGGCATTGCTGTGCAGTCCGGTCGCCTGGCCGAGGCGTTCCTGCCTTTTGGCACCAATATCCAGTCGTTGCGCGAGTCCACGGAACGGGAAGTTCGCGAGGCACATTACGACCATCACCTGAAAAACTCGGTGCGCCACGGCGGTAATATCCCGGCGATCTGGGCCTACGCCAGTGGCGTGGAAACCCGGGTGTTGGGTTTGTCGTGGAGCGACGAGGTGCAGTTGATCCTGACCACCGCCGAGAGCGGTGTGCGCAGCGTGCGCGACTTGAAAAACCGGCGCTTCGGCCTGCCGAAATGGGCCAACGTGCAGATCGACTTCACCCGTGCCCAGGCCCTGCGCGGCCTGGAAAACGCCCTCAAGCTCGAAGGCCTGGAAGTCTCGGACGTAGAGCTGGTGGACTACCCCTACGGGGGCACCTACAGCGACAACCAGGTGCAATACGTCTACGGCTCCCCGGCGAGCCTGGGGGTGAGCCGCTTCAGCCGGCGCAACAACGAACTGATCGGCCTGCTGCGCGGTGATATCGACGCGATCTTCCTCAAGGGTGCCCACGCCGTGCACCTGGCCAACGAGTTCGGCCTGCATGTGGTGGTGGACACCGGTTCGCACCCGGACCCGCTGATCCGCTCCAACAACGGCACGCCACGCACCCTCACGGTGGACATCAACCTGCTGCAGGAGCACTTCGACGCCAGCGTGAAAATCGTCGACACCGTGCTGCGCACCGAGCAATGGGCCTGGGCCAATCCGGACGAGACCCGGCGCTTCCTGGCACAGGAACTCAACACCAGCGAGTACTGGGTAACCGCGGCCTACGGCGAAGATGCCCATCGTCGGCTGCGTACCACGCTCGATTCGCGCTCCATCGAAGCCTTGCAGGATTTCACCGATTTCCTGCATCGCTGGAACTTCATTCCACGGCGCTTCGATGTGCGCGACTGGATTGATTTCAGCGTGCTGGAAAAGGTCATCGGCTCCACCTCCCGCGTGGCTGTTTGACCTCCCCCATGTAGCAGCTGTCGAGCCCCGGCGAGGCTGCGTTTGCGGTGTGTCAGATACACCGTTTACGCAGCCTCGCCGGGGCTCGACAGCTGCTACGGCAACACCTCCCCTGCTGCTCCAGCAGCACCCTCCAAGCAACTTCTGCTGAATCTTCGACAGGCTTTTCAAGCGGCCTTCGGCTGCGCTTTCAATTGTTCGAAAACGTCCTCTTCTTGAATTTTTTAATCGTTATATATCAATATCTTACAACCATGTATCGACCCTGAAATCTGCTTGGCACGATCTCTGCTCTAACCCCTTCAAGGAAACTTTTCCGGGGGAGATTTCAATGCACACACTTAATCCAATCACCAAGGGCCTGTGGCTCGCTTTACTGCTGGCAGGCGGCACCGCCAGCGAACATCTGCTGGCCGCCGACGCTGCCGAAAACGATGCAGGCAAAACCGAACCGTCGCTGAAGACCGTGACCGTCACCGCACAACACCGGGAAGAAACCCTGCAAGAGGTTCCGGTCGCGGTGTCGGCGGTACAAGGCACCAGCATCATTGCCGACGGCGTGCGGTCGATGGGCGATATCACCACCTTCATTCCCAACGCCTCGGCGAAAAACCCCGACGGCGACGGGCGCCCGCGCTGGTACATCCGTGGCCTGGGCACCGGCGACACCGGCGCGGCCACTGTGTACCCGGTGGGCATCTACGCCGATGACGTGTACCTGAACGCACCGATTGCCGGTGGCGGCCCGCTGTTTGACCTCGAACGCATCGAGATCCTGCGCGGCCCCCAAGGCACGCTGTATGGCAAGAACACCACGGCCGGCGCGGTGAATATCATCTCGAAGAAACCGACCTTCGACACCGACGGCTATGGCACGATCGGTTTTGGCAGCAAGAACGAACGCATCGTCAATGGCGCCATCGGCGGCACCCTGGTTCCGGAAAAACTCGCGGCGCGGATCTCGCTGTACTCCGAGGAACGCGACGGTTTCCAGAAAAACCTGATCGACGATCACACCTACGGCGACGTCAACAAAAAGGCCGTGCGCCTGCAATTCTTCGCCCAGCTCAACCCGGACCTGGACGCGCTGTGGAAGATCCACAGCCGCGAGTTCAAGGGCGACGGCGCCAACGGTGCGCTGACCCTCGGCCGCTACTACAACGTGGGCTACACCCGCCCCGCCGGGCGCAATATTGCGCTGAACGTGGACGACGACTCCAAGCTCAACCATGACGGTACTTCGCTGACCCTCAACTGGCACCTGGGCGACTACACCCTCACGTCCATCAGCGCCTACGACTACATCCGCGGCCAGTCCAGTGGCGATGCCGACTACACGCCCTACGAGGTCAACGGCACCTCTACCGCCGACAACAAATACACCCAGTACTCCCAGGAAATCCGCCTGGCCTCGCCCCAGCAGGAAACCCTGCGCTGGTTGGCCGGCGCGCACTATTTCCATGAAGACCTGGACAGCAGCGCCGGACGCTTTATCGCCCCGGGCCCGACACCCAATGGCACCGGCTCGAACCAGGTCAACGGCGCGACGGACTTTCGCGACCTCAATTACAACCACACCACCGACAGCTACGCGCTGTTCGGCAACCTGACCTACGACCTCACCGACAACTTCAGCGTGACCGGTGGCCTGCGCTGGACCCAGGAAAAGAAAGACATCGACCTCAACCTCACTCAGTTGACGCGCGCCACCGCCAATGGCCCGCTGATTCCCCTGGGCGGCGTCGGTACCAACGGCAACCGCCAGGAAGACAAGACCTGGGAAGCCTGGACCTATGACCTGACCCCGGAATACCGGATCAACGACAACGTGCGGGTGTTCTTCCGCTATGCCCACGGCTTCCGCTCGGGCGGCTTCAACACCGGGCTGTCCACCAGCCTGTCGCAGCTGACCACGGTGGACCCGGAACAACTCGATGCCTACGAATTCGGCGTGAAGTCCGAGTGGTTCAACCATCGCCTGACGGCCAACGCGAACATCTTCTACTACGACTACTCGGACATTCAGGTCAACCTGCTGACCGTCAACAACGGCGTACTGACCACCGCGCTGACCAACGGCGCCAAGGGCAAGGTCAAGGGCGCCGAGCTGGAACTGGAAGGCCAACCCACCGACTACCTGCACCTGCGGGCGGCGATTTCGTTCCTGGATACCGAATACACCGACTTCAAAAACACCAACCCCAACACCGGTGCGGTCACGGGTGACTACAGCGGCAACAGCTTCGTGCGCTCGCCGCGCAACGTGGTGTCGCTGGGTGGCGACTACACCATCCCGCTGGAAATCGGCGGCAAGCTGGTGGCCGGTGCCGACGTGAGTTTTCGCGACAAGGAATACTTCCTCGCCGACCGCCAGAGCAGCGCCGACAAGGACTTGAGCCAGCCGCACTACACCTTGGCCAACAGCCGCCTGACCTGGTACAGCGCCGACGAAAAACTCAGCGTCACCGGGTTTGTGAACAACCTCACCGACCGCCGCTATCAGGTGCATGGCCGGCCGAACGGCGGGCTGGGGCAGTACGTGATCACTTACGGCGACCCACGCACCGTGGGGCTGAGCGTGACCAGCCGCTTCTAACTTCAGCCGCCGGACACTATTCACCAAACGCCGGAGATCAAATGTGGGAGCTGGCTTGCCTGCGATAGCGGTGGGTCAGCCAACCATTATGTGGCTGTGCCGCCATCATCGCAGGCAAGCCCGCTCCCACAGTTGACCTTCTTTGTTTGAGCCATAGCGCCCGGCCGCCATCGTCAACACGCTTCGAAAGGACCTTTCTATGTTCCAACGTACTCCGTTGGCCGGCGCCATCGCGCTGGTCATGGGCAGCCTTGCCGTGCCTGCTGTAGCCGCCGATGCGCAGCCCACTGCCAAGACCGACAAGCTCGACACCGTGGTGGTACTCGGCACCCGCCGCAGCGACGTCACCGCCCTGCAAAGCGCCG
>NZ_JACARK010000704.1:0-3024 GCF_013386655.1 Pseudomonas sp. K5002
CCACGCCGACCGGCGTGCCGTTGATTGGTGCCAGCGCCTACAGCAACCTGTGGCTTAACCTCGGCCACGGCGCCCTCGGGTTTACCCTGGCTTGCGGCAGCGGCCAGGTACTGGCCGAGTTGATTGGCCGGCACACCACTTCCATTGATATGCAGGGCTTCGCGCCCCGTGCCGCTTGAGGATATTTCGATGACCATCACCCGAATCAACAGCAACAGCCGCTTGTCTGGCGCCGTGGTGTTTCAGGACCTGGTGTTTTTGTCCGGCCAGGTGCCGGGCGAAGGCCGTGATGTGAAGACCCAGACCGAACAGGTGTTGGCCAGGATAGATGCGCTGCTGGCCGAGGCCGGCAGCGACAAGGATCATCTGCTGAATGCGACCATCTACCTGAACAATATCCAGGAGGGTTTTGCGCCGATGAATGAAGTCTGGTCCGCCTGGCTATCGCCGGGGCAGGCACCGACGCGCACCACGTTGCAGGCGCAGTTGGCGCGACCGGACGTGCTGGTCGAGATCAGTGTCATTGCAGTGCGCCGTACCTGAACCTTTAACCACCAACGGAGAATAACAATGCAAAAAATCACGTTGATCGGCTGCACCCTGGGGCTGTTGTTGGGGGCTCAGGCCCATGCCACCGAGGCCCCCTTGGACGGTACGCTGAGCAAGATCGCCAACGCCAGGAGCATCACCCTCGGCTATCGCGATGCCTCGGTGCCGTTTTCCTATGTGGGGGATCACAGCGGCAAGCCCATGGGCTATTCGGTGGACCTGGCGAACAAGATCGTCGAGCGTATCCAGCAGAAAACCGGTGTGCCGAAGCTCAACGTGAAGTACAACCTGGTGACTTCCCAGACCCGCATAGCCCTGGTGCAAAACGGCACCGTGGACCTGGAATGCGGTTCCACCGGCGTGACCGCCGAGCGGCAGAAGCAGGTGGCGTTTTCCTACGGGTTTATCTACGTGAAGGGCCAGTTGCTGACCGCCAACGACAGCGGCATCAAAAGCTTCGCCGACCTGCAAGGCAAGAACGTGGTAACCACCGCCGGTACCACCAACGAGCGGTTCCTCAAGAGCTACAACGTTGATCACAAACTGAACATGTCGGTGATCAGCGCCAAGGACCACGGCGAAGCCTTCCAGATGCTGCAATCCGGCCGGGCGGCGGCGTTCTACATGGATGACGCGTTGCTCTACGGCGAGCGCGCTAAGGCGAGGGACCCGCACAAGTGGGTGGTGGTCGGGGAAGAACAGTCGCGGGAAATCTACAGCTGCATGGTGCGCAAGGACGACCCGCAGTTTCTCGCGGTGGTCAACGAGACCCTGGCCGGGCTGTACAGCTCGGGGGAGATCAACGGCATTTACCAGCGCTGGTTTGAGCAGCCGATTCCGCCTAAGGGCCTGAACCTGGAATTCCCGATGACCAGTGAGTTGAAGGCGATTATTGCGACGCCTGTGAGTGACCCGGTGGAGTAACGGAGTGCAAACCCGATCCAAATGTGGGAGCGGGCTTGCCTGCGATAGCGGTGGGTCAGTTGCACATCTGTTGCTGATACACCGCTATCGCAGGCAAGCCAGCTCCCACATTAGATTGGGTTTGCAAGGCAGGGTTTAGAAGTCGCCCCAGAGTTGTTGGGCTACGGCCAGCGCCACGACTGGCGCAGTTTCGGTACGCAGCACCCGTGGGCCCAGCCGTGCGGCATGAAACCCCGCACCTTGTGCCGTCTCGACTTCGCCATCAGTCAATCCACCCTCCGGCCCGATCAGGAAGGCCAGGCTCCCAGGCTTGGCGTGGCTCACCAGGGGCTCGGCCACCGGGTGCAGCACCAGCTTCAAATCCGCTTCGGCCTGTTTCAACCAATCCGCCAGCAACAGCGGTGGGTGAATCACCGGCACTCGCGAGCGACCGCACTGCTCGCACGCGCTGATCGCCACCTGGCGCCAGTGCTGCAGGCGTTTGTCGGCGCGTTCGTCCTTGAGGCGCACTTCGCAGCGGTCGCTGAAGATCGGGGTGATTTCATTCACCCCAAGCTCGGTGGCTTTCTGGATCGCCCAGTCCATCCGCTCGCCACGGGACAGGCCCTGGCCGAGGTGAATCTGCAACGGCGACTCGACCTGCCCGGCGAAGGTTTCGGTGACTTGCACCACCACGCGTTTTTTGCCGACTTCCAGCAAGCTGGCGCGAAACTCCTGGCCGGAACCGTCGAACAACTGCACGGGGTCGCCTTCGCTCATGCGCAATACGCGGCTGATGTAGTGCGCCTGGGCTTCCGGCAACTCTTGGTCGCCAAGGCTCAGGGGGGCGTCGACAAAAAAGCGGGACAGTCTCATTTCTGTTCTCTGGAAATAGTGTGCAGGGCGGACGCGGAGCGTCCATGGCTGCATTCCCACGCGGAGCGTGGGAACGATCAACTCAATCAGCCTGGATCACGAAACCCGGGGTGGAAATCCTTGGGCACCGCCACGCTGACCTTGCTGTTGGTGGCAATGTCGATCCCTTCGCTGGCCACTTCAGCCAGGAAGTCGATCTGCTCCGGGGTGATCACATACGGCGGCAGGAAGTACACCACGCTGCCCAACGGCCGCAGCAGAGCGCCTCGCTCCAGCGCATGCTCGAACACCTTCAGGCCACGGCGTTCCTGCCACGGGTAGGCGGTCTTGGTGGCCTTGTCCTGCACCATCTCGATGGCCAGCACCATGCCGGTCTGGCGCACTTCCGAGACGTGCGGATGGTCCACCAGGTGCGCGGTGGCGGTGGCCATGCGCTGGGCCAGGGCCTTGTTGTTTTCGATGACGTTGTCTTCTTCGAAGATATCCAGGGTCGCCAGGGCCGCCGCACAGGCCAGCGGGTTACCGGTGTAGCTGTGGGAGTGCAGGAAGGCCCGCAGGGTCGGGTAGTCGTCGTAGAAGGCGTCGTACACATCGTCGGTGGTGACCACCGCGGCGAGCGGCAGGTAGCCGCCGGTCAGGGCCTTGGACAGGCACAGGAAGTCCGGGCGGATGCCGGCCTGTTCACAGGCGAACATC
>NZ_JACARK010000705.1:0-1311 GCF_013386655.1 Pseudomonas sp. K5002
GGTTGAAGTGGCAGCCCAGGCCGCTGCCGATCAGCCACTGGCCGATCTGGCTGCCGCCGTCGGGCAGCCCTATGTGCAAGTCCCAGGTAATGCTGGCGGCGGCACTGACCAGCAGCGGCCCGAACAGCCAGGGGTTTGGCTGACGCAAGCGCTGCCAGCCCCAGGCCACCAGTGCGCCGACGGGAAACAGCAGCGCCAGCCAGGTCCAATCCACCGTCGCCGGATGAAACTGCGGGGCACCTTCCCCCAGCAAATACTTGAACGCCGCCGGCACACAGAGCACCACCACCAATACCCGCAAACTCTGGCCCGCCGCGACGCGGCTGAGCACTGCGCCATTGCGTGCGCCGAGGTTGACCATCTCCCCCGACCCACCCGGCATGCTCGAGAAAAACGCCGTGGCACGGTCTTCACCGCTGCGGCGCATCAACCACACACCCACGATGCTGGAGAGGCTGGTGACCAGCGCGCCGAAGAAGATCAGGCCGAAGTGGCTCATCACCTGCTCGATCACCACCGGGGTGAAGTGCAGGCCGATGCCGATGCCCACCACCCATTGGCCGCATTTGCGGCCGCCGGGAATTTCCGCGAGCTGCCAGGGTGTCAGGCAGCGCACCAGGATGATCGCCAGCAACGAGCCGACCATGTACGGCAGTGGCCAGCCGATCTGGCTGGCGAGATACCCGCCCAGCAGACCGACCAGCGGTGTTGCCCACCAGTTTCTGAACGTGGCCTCAGACATCGGCCACGGCACGACGCTGCAGGGAACGCTTGCGCCAGATGCGCAGGAGCGGGAACAACAGCATCAAGGCCGTCAGTACCCACACGCCGAAGGTGATCGGGCTCGACCAGAGGATCTGCAATTCGCCGTTGGAAATCGACAGCGCACGACGCAGGTTCTGCTCCATCAACCCGCCGAGGATAAAGCCCAGCAGCACCGGCGAGAGCGGGAAATCCAGCTTGCGCAGGATGTAGCCGAAGATGCCGATGCCGACCATCAGGAACAGGTCGAAGGTGGTGGCGTGAACCGCGTACACACCGATCGCAGTGATGATGGCGATCACCGGCACCAGTGCCCAGTTGGGCACGGCAAGGATGCGGGTGAAGATGCGGATCATCGGGATGTTGAGGATCACCAGCATGATGTTGGCGATAAACAACGAGGCGATCAGGCCCCAGACGATGTCCGGTTGCTGTTGGAACAGCAGCGGGCCGGGGGTGATGTTGTACAGCGACAGGGCGCCGATCATCACCGCCGTGGTGCCCGAGCCGGGTACGCCGAGGGTCAGCATCGGCACCAGGGCGCCGCAG